>NZ_JBIPDD010000007.1:0-21416 GCF_046896035.1 Candidatus Phytoplasma palmae
CGCCGAATGCTTGGAAACTTGCTTGTTCGGTGGTGTGGGGGGCTTAGAATAATATCTAGTAAATAGAAAAACGGTCTAATTCTATCTCGATTATTAGAAAAAAAAATAAAATTTCACGTAGAATAACTATTGAACAAATGATAAGAGTAATTAAGGAAAAAGATCCTGAATTATCGTTT
This sequence comes from Candidatus Phytoplasma palmae, assembly GCF_046896035.1. Taxonomy (NCBI): domain Bacteria; kingdom Bacillati; phylum Mycoplasmatota; class Mollicutes; order Acholeplasmatales; family Acholeplasmataceae; genus Candidatus Phytoplasma; species Candidatus Phytoplasma palmae. The sequence continues at coordinate 180 of NZ_JBIPDD010000007.1, forward strand.
GATGAAAAAAACCACCGTCGTATTTTAAATTATTTTAATATTATAAAAGATAAAAAATTAATATCACAAAAAAAAGGAAAAGATATTCCTCTTTTTGAAATTTTGTTTATTTATCTTGATATTGATAGAAATATTTTAAAAAAAAGAGTTGAATTAAGGCTTAATAATATGTTATCAAAGGGTTTTATTCAAGAAGTTATTTCTCTTATTCAAGATTATCCCAAAGCTAATTTTAATGTTATTGGTTATAGAGAAATAAAAATGTTTTTAGAAAAAAAAATTAGTTTAATAGAGGCTAAAAATTTAATTATCAAAAATACTATGAATTATGCTAAAAGACAAAAAACATGGTTTAAAAATCAAATACCTGGTTTAGTGATTTTAAATGCATTGGATAAAAATTTATTATCTCAAGCTTTCGAATTAATAAAAAAATTTTTAAAAAAGGAAATAAATAAAAATGATCAATACTAATGATTTTAAAATCGGACAAACTATTAAATTAAATAATAATATATATAAAATAATGGATTTTTTACATGTCAAACCAGGAAAAGGATCTGCTTTTGTCAGAAGTAAAATAAAAAATTTAAAAACAGGAGAAATTATTGAATATACTTTTAATGCAGGTATTAAAATAGAAACTGCTTTAATTACAAAAAAGAAGTTATTTTTTTCTTATAATTTGAATGATTTTTATGTTTTTATAGATCAACAAAATTATGAAGAAATAGAAATATTTAAAAATAAATTAATTTCTATTTTACCATATTTAACGACAAATACAGCTGTTGAAGTAATGATTGATGAAAAAGGCGAAATTTTAGATGTTTCTGTGCCTGATAAGATTTCTTTAAAAGTTATAAATACTAATCCTGTATCAATAAATAATTGTAAAAAAAATAATTCTTTAAAAGATGCTACATTAGAAACAAATTTAATTGTTAAAGTTCCTTTGTTTATAGAAACAGGAGAAAAAATAATTATAAGTACAGTTACTGGAAATTATTTATCTCGTGATACTTCTAAATAAACAAAAAATATTTTTTAATATTATTGAAATATGAATATTGAAATTAAAAAATTTTATTTTATAATTTATTTTTAATAACTAAAATTATTATTATAATAGAAAAGGATTTTTTATTTATTAAAATTAAATTTTTAAATTTTAAATATAATTTAATTTGTTAGTGAATAAAAATAAAAAAAAATATGAATTTTAAAGTAGCTATTGTAGGAAGACCTAATGTAGGTAAATCCAGTTTATTCAATAGAATTTTAAATCAAAGATTAGCTATTACTGATAAAAATGCTGGAACAACAAAAGATAGAATTTATGCAAAAGTTTTATGGTTAAATAGGTTTTTTTTTATTATTGACACTGGAGGATTTACAGATATTAATTCTTCTTTAAATAAACAGATTCAATATCAAACGCAAATCGCTATTGAAGAAAGTGAATTAATTATTTTTGTTACAGATGGGCAAAAACGATTATTTCAAGAAGATTTTTTTATATCTAAAATTTTACATAAAAGTAAAAAAAATATTATTTTAGTTGTTAATAAGATAGATAATGTTCAATTGTCAGAAAATATCTATGAATTTTATTCTTTGGGATTTTCTGATGTAATTGGAGTTAGTTCGCAACATGGAATTAATATAGGAAAGCTTTTAGATAAAATTATTTCTTATAAACCTTCTTCAAAAGAAGAAGATATAAATAAACAAAATTTAAAATTTTCTTTAGTAGGAAAAACTAACGTAGGTAAGTCTACTTTCGTTAATGCTTTATTATCACAAGAAAGAATGATTGTTTCTGATATACCTGGCACTACTACAGATTCTGTTGATACTATTTTTAAAAGGAATGGAAAAATATATCATGTAATAGATACAGCAGGACTAAAAAAAAGATCAAAAATAGAATTTAATTTGGAAAAATATATGTTTTTGAGAACTTTTAATTCTATTGTTAGAAGTGATATTGTTTGTTTTGTTTTAGATATAAGTCAACCCATAACAGAACAAGATAGAAATATAGCTGCTATTATTTTTAATCATTTTAAAAGTTGTATTATTATAGGAAATAAGTGGGATTTATTACCTAATATTGATAAAAATATAAATAAAATGGAAGAAAAAATAAAAAATGAATTTAAATTTTTTCATCATGCTCCTATTGTTTTTTTATCCTCTAAAAATCAAAAAAGAATTCATTTATTTTTTGATGTTTTAGAAAAAACTTTTGAAAAATTCCAAAAAGAGTTTTCTAATAATATTTTAAATGATATTTTATATGAAGCTATTCAGATAAATCCTCCTTCTTTTTTTAATCATGGTAAAGCTAAATTTTATTTTATAAAACAAATTGCTACTAAACCTCCAGAATTTCTTTGTTTAGTTAATGATGTTAAGTTTATTCATTTTTCTTATGAAAGATTTTTAAAAAATCAGTTAAGGATTAATTTAGAACTTGAAGGTATATATTTTAAAATAATTTTTAAGAAGAAAGAAGAATAATTGATGAATAAAATTACTATAATAGGTGGAGGAGCTTGGGGTACAGCTTTAGGACAAGTTTTAGCCGACAATAATAATAAAGTTTTGATATACGACATTAATAATGAATATATTGAAAGAATTAATTCAAAAAAGCATCCTTTTTTAAATCTTAGTTTGCAAAATATTTATGCAACTAATGATTTAAAAGAATCTATTAATTTTTCTCAAAATATAATTTTATGTATTCCTACAAAAAACATTAGGAAAGTTTGTAATCAAATTAATGATATTTTAACAGAAAAAAAAAATTTTATTAATGTTTCTAAAGGAACAGAAGTTGAAAGTAATAAATTTATTTATCAAATTGTAAAAGAAGAGATAGATGAAAATAAAATTCAAAATTATGCTTGTTTGATGGGTCCTTCTCATGCAGAAGAAGTTATTTTAAGAAAGATTACTTTTTTATTATGTGCTTCAGAAAACAATATTTTTACTCATAAAGTGTCTAAAATGTTTTCTAATAATGAATATTTTAAGGTTTTTGTTAGCAATGATGTTATTGGATGTGAAGTGTGTAGTTCTTTTAAAAATGCATTATCATTAATTAGTGGTATTTTAGATAATGATAAATTTGATCAAAATGCTAAAGCTGCTTTTATTTTTTTTGGAATTGAAGAGATGAGAAAGATTTTAAAATTTTTTATAAAAAAAGAATCAACTTGCTTTAGTTTGGCTGGTATTGGAGATTTAATAGTTACTTCTTTTAATAAAAATTCTCGTAATTATAAAGCGGGTCGAAAAATAGCTTTAGGATATACATTAGAAGATATATATGGAAGTTCTAAACAAACCATTGAAGGTATTAACAATTTAAAATTTTTTTATGATATTTCTGTTAAAAATAATATTCAATTATGTTTAATAAATTCAGCTTATAAGGTAGTTTTTGAAAAAAAACCTATTTCAATTATATTGCAAAGTATATTGAAAAAATAATTTTAATAAGTGATATATAAAATAATCAAATTAATAATTTTATTATTTTATCAACTAAAAAAGATTTTTTTGTTGATAAAATTGTTTTTTATGTTAAAATCTTACTAGATTTAAATGGAATGATTTAAATTAAAAACTTATTTATTTTTGAAATAAATTTTAATCAAAAAAAAGGAAGTAAATGAATGACTAAGTCAAAATTAATTAAATCTATGGCTAAGCGAATGGGTGTTACTGAACGCAAAGTTTTAGCATTTTTTCATTGTTTAGAAAAGCATGTTGTAGATTCTTTGCATGAAAAAGAAAAAGTTATTATTGCAGGTTTGGGAAGTGTAAAGTTAAGATTGCAAAGAGCAAGAATTTGTAAAGTACCAAGAAGTAATAAAATTTTAAATATTCCAACAAAGAATGTACCTGTTTTTAAAATTAACAGAAAATTAAAAGACTTCTTTAAAAATAAAAGAATTATTTATTAGAAATATAATTTTATAAAATAAATAAGAAAAAGAAAGAGTGGATAGGTTAGTAATATGGCTTGGCACGATTATACTTATCTTATAGGCGAAAGAGTAAAGGTAGCTAATGAAAAAGAAATAGGCGTTGTTACGCGTATTGATATTCAAAATGGTATTATTTGCGTTTTATTCAAAAGAATGAGAGAAGTTATTTACAGTTATCCTGAAAGTATAAAAAACAATACTATTAAACCTTTTGTAACTCAAAAGTCATAATTGTTTTAATTTTTTCTTTGTTGTTATTTAGAAATGATATATTTAAATAACAACTTTTTTTATAAAAAAATAAATAAGTGTTTTAATATTTTTTATTAATCATAATTATTTAGAAATAATAAAAAATAATTTTATTCTATACTATAAATAAAATAAAATAATCAAATCGGATTAGAGGTTTTTCAAATGAGTGAATTAGTAAAATTAATTTGCACTGAATGTGGAAGAGAAAATTATCATACTTTTAAAAATAAAAAAAAAATTCCTAAACGTTTAGAATTTAATAAATATTGTCCTTTTTTGCGTAAACATACTTTACATAGAGAGAAAAAATAAATTTAAATTTCTATATTTTTTTATTTTGTGGCCCTGTAGCCAAGTGGTAAGGCATGGCTCTGCAAAAGCTTGATCATCGGTTCAAATCCGTTCAGGGCCTCCAAAAATAATTTTTAAAAATTGTAATAATTGAAAAAAATTAAAAAAATAAAAATTTTATTTTTTTAATTTTTTTTTATATTTAAATCAATTAATTTATTGTTTATTGATTTTTTTTAAAAATTAAATACAATAATATAAATATTTGAAATTATTGTATAATATATATTGGGTTTATTTATATGTTTTAATTCGTTTTTTGAAAATAAATTAAACTTTTTAAGAATAAATAAAAAACATTATTAAAATTATATTTTTATTTGAGAAAGGAGAAGTGATTAATTTGTTAAAACCATTAAATGATTTTGTTGTAATCCAATCTAAAGAAGAAAACAATATTACTAAAAGCGGAATTATTTTAACTTTAGAAAAACAAAAACAAGATTTTATAGGCATTGTTTTAAGTTGTGGTCCAAATGTTCAAGGAATTAAACCTAACGATGAGGTAGTTTATAAAAAATATTCTGGCAAAGTTAAAGTAAATGAAAAAGAGTATTTAATAGTTAAGTCTGAAGATATATTAGCTTTAGTAAAATAAACTAAGAAATATATAAAATAAATATTTTTAAATTATATTTTTTTATTTTTTTTAAAAAGAACCATATAAATATAATAAATAAAATAATTTAATGTTAAGGAGATGATAAATATAATGGCTAAAGAAATTCTTTTTGGAAAAGATGCTAGAAGAGAAATTTTAAAAGGTGTAAATATTTTAGCAAATACTGTTAAATCGACTTTAGGACCAAAAGGTACTAATGTTGTTTTACAAAAAAATGATTCTATTATTGCTTGTAATGATGGAGTTACAATAGCTAAAGAAATAGAATTAAAGAATCTTTATCAAAATATGGGTGCAAAATTAGTATGTGAAGCTGCTAGTAAAACTAACGATAATGCTGGAGATGGGACTACTACTGCAACTGTTTTAGCTCAGTATATGATTAATAAAGGTTTTAAATTTGTTGAATCCGGTTCTAAAGCTGTTCTGCTTAGAGAAGGAATTTTAAAAGCTGCTGATTTAGTTGCTAAAAAACTTTTAGAAAAATCAAAACCTGTTGTAACGCAAGAGGATATTGAAAATATTGCTTCTATTTCTTCAGGACAAAAATCAATAGGTAAAATAATAGCCTCTGCTATGGAAAAGGTTACTAAAAAAGGTGTTATTAGTGTTGATGAATCTAAAGGTTTTGAAACAGAATTAGAAGTTGTTCAAGGGATGCAATATGATAAAGGTTATGTTTCACCTCATTTTATTACTAATAAGGAAAATATGTCTATTGATTTAGAAAAAGTATCTATTTTAGTTACTGATCATAAAATAAATAATATACATGAAATTCGTTTTTTGTTAGAAGAAATAGTTAAATCTTCTATTCCTTTGTTAATTATTGCTGATTCTTTTGAAACAGATGTTATTAATTCTTTAGTTTTTAATAAAATAAGCGGAGTTTTTAATGTTGTTGCTACTGAAGCTCCAGGATTCGGAGATAATCAAAAAGAATTACTGAAAGATATATGTGCTTTATCTAAAGCTACTTTTATATCTAAAGATTTAAATATGAAATTACAAGATGTTAATATGAAACATTTAGGACAAATTAATAAAGCAATCGTTAAAAAAGATAACACAGTTTTAGTTGGTGATAACAAAACGGAATCTTTAATAGAAAGAATTAAAGAAATTGAATCACATATTAAAATAACAACTAATGATTATGATTTACAAAATTTAAAATCTCGTTTAGCTAATTTATCTGGAGGAGTGGCAGTTATTAAAGTTGGTTCAATGACTGAAGCTGAGTTAAAAGAACAAAAATTAAGAATTGAAGATGCTTTAAATGCTACTCAAGCTGCTTTAGATGAAGGTATATCTGTTGGTGGTGGAAAATCTTTAATTAATGTTTATAAAAATTTAAAAGATATTTTAAAAAATGATAATAGTGATATTCAAAAGGGAATGAATATTGTTTTAGAAAGTTTATTATCCCCTTCTTATCAAATTGCCGAGAATTCTGGTTTTGATGGAGATACTGTTGTAAAAAAACAATTAAAACAGAAAGAAGAAAGTTTTGGTTTTGATTCTAAAGAAGGTAAATATGTTGATTTAATCAAAAAAGGTATTATTGATCCTACTAAAGTTACTAGACAAGCGATTTTAAATTCTGCTTCAATTGCTTCTGTTATAATTACAACAGGAGCCGCTGTAGTTCCAGTTAAAGAACAATCTAATGATAGTGGTTGTTGTTCTTCTCCTATGATGGATTCTAATTTTTTATAATAAATTAAAATAAAGTTAATTTTTTCCAATAACTTAAATTTTCTTTTTTCAACAATATAAGAAGAAAATTATAAAAAAAGTAAAAAAGTTTTTTGGCATTAAGTTAACTTTTTTTTTATAATTTTTATTTTTTTATTAAACTAAAATATAGTATACAATAATATAATTTTAAAAAAATTATATCAATATTTTTTTATAGAATAATATAGAAAGAAAGTATTTTTTGTTTGTTAAATTTATATGAAAATTATTTTTAAATATATCTTAAGATATAAAAAATTTATTTTATGGAATATTATTTCTGTTTTATTTATAACTTTAGGTGAAATTTTTATTCCTTTTATTATAGGACAATATATTATTAATGGTATAAGAGATTCTATACCTTTCGATAGATTAGTAATTATTATTATTGTATTTGTTTTTTTTACCATTATAGGAAATTTAATTATGAATTTTTGTAATTCTAAAGTTTCTTCTTTGATTTTTAGAGATTTAAGTACTGATTTATTTAAAAAAATACAAACTTTTTCAATCGAAGATATGAATAATTTAGGAATTGTAACTGTTTTAAATCGTAGTACTTTTAATATTTATCAAATTATGAGTTTTGTGTCTACTTGTTATAGAACTATGATTGTTTCTCCTGTTATGTTGGTAATTAGTACAATTATTATTTTTTATATTTCTGTTCCTTTATCTTATGGTGTTTTAATAGTTATACCTTTTTTTATTTTGATATTATTTTTATTAATGAAAAAGAATTATAAATTATCTATTCAACAACCAAAGCTAGCAGAAGCGATTAATTTTAATATAAGATTAAACTTAAAAGGAACTAAAGTTATTAGGATGATGAATCAAGAAAAGTACGAAGAGAAAAAGTTTGATAAAATTAATTCTAAATATAGAGATCTAATAATTAAATTATTTCTTTCTCTGCTTTCTATTGAACCTTTATTTTATTTATTATTAAATTTATCTATTATTTTGACTATTGGTACAGGAGCTTATATTATTAAAAAAGGAATTTTACCATTAGATATAGGTAGTTTATACACTTGTGTTAATTTATATTATCATATTTTATTTTCTATTTTAAATTTTTTGTTATTGTTTATGATGTTTCCAAAAACTTTTATAGCTTGTAAGAAAATTGAGTCTTTGTTTAAAAAAGAGCCATCTATTAAAAACGCACCTTCTCAATTTATACAAAAATTAGAAAAAATTAAAACTTTAGAATTTAAAAATGTTAATTTAAAACGCCCTAATTCTTCTATTTTAGCTTTGGAAAATATTAATTTTAAAATTCATAATTTTGAAGTTATAGCTTTGGTTGGTTATACAGGTTCTGGAAAGACTACTTTAATTAATTTAATTCCTCGTTTAATGGATCCAACTGAAGGTTGTATTGAAATAAATGGTATTAATATTAAGAATTATGATTTAAAAGAATTAAGAAATAAAATTGGTTTTGTTTCTCAAAAAAATGTTTTATTTAAAGGTACTATTTTTAGTAATTTATTATTAGGTAAAGAAGATGCTAATGAAGAAGATATGTTTAGAGAATTAAAAAATTCTCAATTATATGATTTTATACAAAATAAAGAAAATAAATTAAATGAATATGTCAGCGAATTAGGATTTAATTTATCAGGAGGCCAAAAACAAAGAATGTCGATAACTAGAGTTTTTTTGAAAAAACCTGATATTTATATTTTTGATGATTCTTTTTCAGCTTTAGATTATGTAACAGATTTATCTATTAGAAAAAATTTTTTTGAATCCTCAAAAGATTTTATTTGCATTATTGTAGCTCAAAGATTGAATTCCATCTTAAATGCTGATAAAATAATAGTTTTAGATAAAGGAAAAATTATTGATATTGGTAAACATAATGAATTATTAAAAAGATGTGAAATTTATAAAAAACTTGCTATTTCGCAAAATATAAAAGAAGAGGTTTTTTATGAATAAAATTTTTTATTATTTAAAACCATTTAAAAAAAAATTAATCATCAGTATTGTTTTTCTTTTAATTTGGTCTATAGTAATTTCTTTAATTCCTTTGTTTGAAGGAAAATATGTTATAGATTTTATTAAAAAAAATTCTTCTGCAGCGGCGAACAATTTAGATTTTCATAATTATTTAAAATATATTATTGTTTTTTTGTTTATTAATTTTATTTTGTATTTATGTTGCACTTTGTGTAAATTTATTTATAATAGGTTGTTAATTAGTTCCCTACATAAAGCTATTAAAAATATTAGAAATGATCTTTTTAAAAAAATTCATAAATTACCTATAAAATATTTTGATAACAATACTATTGGTGGAGTTATTAGTAATTTAACTGATGATGTAGAAGTTTTTTCCAATGGTTTGCAACAAACTTGCGCTTCTTTAATATCTTCTTTTTTGAGTCTTTTTGTTTTAGTTTGTTTAATGTTTTGGGTAAATTTTAGATTAGGAATATTTGTTTTTTTAATTATTCCTTTATCTTTAATCAGTATTTTTATTATTAACAAAAAATCTAGTAATATTTTTATTAAAAGGTTCAATACTACAGGAGAATATAATGGTTTTTTACAAGAAAAATACACTGGTCATAAAGAAATTATTTTATTTAATCAACAAAATAAGGTTATTGAAGAATTTGAATTAGTTAATAAAAAATTATCTAATTTAATTTTTAAATCTAATTTTTTGTCTGGATTATCAGTTCCTATTGTAAATTCTTTTACATATATAATTTTGACTTTTATGATTGTTTTAGGTTATTATTTGATGAATCCTGAATTATTGCAAAATTCTAAGGTACTTGTTAAATTAGGATTTATTCCTATTCAGTTAGGTCTTTTTCAAGCTTTTATTCAATATGTTTGGAGAGTAGGTAATCCTATTAATGATTTAAGTCAAATTTTTGTAATTTTACAATCCACTATGGCTGCTTTTAGAAAAATTTGTATTTTTTTAAATGAAAATGAAGAAGAAGTAGAAAAAGAATTTTTTAATTTGCAAAAAATAGAAGGTTCAGTTGTTTTCTCTAATGTTTTTTTTGGTTATCAAAAAAATAAACCTATTATTAAAAATATGAATTTAGTTGTTCAAAAGAATCAAATGATCGCTATTGTAGGACCTACAGGATCTGGAAAAACTACTTTGATTAATTTATTGACTAGGTTTTATGATGTTGATTCAGGTTCTATAACTATTGATGGGATTGATATTAGAAAATTAAAAAAAACAAAATTAAGACAAATTTTAGGCATAGTTTTTCAAGATATTTGGCTTTTTAAAGGAACTATTTTAGATAATATTAGATATGGTGATTTTACAAAAACTGAGCAACAAGTAATAGAAGTTGCTAAAAAATTACAAATACATGATTTTATAATGTCTAAAGAAAATGGTTATCATACTGTTGTTGATGAAGAATCTGATAGTCTTTCGCAGGGAGAAAAACAATTAATTACTATTTCTAGAACTCTTTTAAGGAATCCTAATATTTTAATTTTGGATGAAGCTACTTCTACTATAGATACTACTATTGAATCTTTGATACAAAAATCTATACAAAAATTATTACAAAAAAGAACTTCTTTTGTAATTGCTCATCGTTTGTCTACTATTGTTAATGCAGACATTATTTTAGTTTTTAATGACGGAGTTATAGTTGAAAAAGGAAATCATTACGAATTAATAGAAAAAAAAGGATTTTATTATAATCTTTATCAGAGTCAATTTTCTAAATAAAATATAATTTTTTAAATTATTTTTTATTTTTTTTTAATAATTCGATAGCTAATTTTGTAGCTATTCGTCCTCTAGAAGTTCTTTTGATATATCCTTTTTTAATTAAATAAGGTTCATATACTTCTTCTATTGTTATTTGTTCTTCTCCCATGGTTGCTGAAATATTTTTTATTCCTACAGGACCACAATTAAATTTATTTATTATATTTTTTAAATAGTTGTAGTCTGTTTCATCTAAACCATTCTCATCTATTTGTAATTGTTCTAAAGTTTTTAATGTGATTTTTTGATTTATAATTTGATTAGAATAAATTTCTGCAAAATCTCTTACTCTTCTAAATAAACGATTAGCAATTCTAGGAGTTCCTCTGCTTCTTTTTGCTAATTCTATTAAAGCTTTTTCTTCTATTTCATTATTATAAATATCAGATGTTCTTTTAATTATTAATTTAATTTCTTCGTCATCATAATAATGTAATTTCAATATTAAACCAAATCTGTCTCTTAAAGGAAAAGAAATGTTACCAAATTTTGTTGTTGCGCCAATTAGTGAAAATGGTGGTAAATCTATTCTTATTGTTTTTTTTTCTTCGTTTTTTCCTATAATAATATCAAATACGTAATCTTCCATAGCTGTATACAAAATTTCTTCTATATTTTTAGGTAAACTATGAATTTCATCAATAAAAAGAACATCTCCAGAATTTAGATTGTTTAAAATAATAGCTAAATCACTAATTTTTTCAATATGAGCTCCACTTGTTATTTGGCAATTAACTTTTAATTCGTTAGCTATAATTTTTGCTAATGTAGTTTTTCCTAATCCTGGAGGTCCATAAAATAAAACATGATCTAAGGATTCTTTTCTTTTTTGAGCAGCTTTTAAATAAACATGTAATATTTTTTTAATATTTTCTTGACCTATATAATTTTTGAGTTTTTGTGGTCTTAAAAAATATTCTTTATTCGTATTTTTTTTTATTTTATTCGGTTTTAGATCAATATCTTTTTTTTGTTGCATTTTTTAGAAATCCTTATGTTTTTAAAAGTGATAATGCTTCTTTTATCATGTTTTCTATATTTTGATTTGAATTAATTTTTGTAATTATATTATCTATTTTATTTCTGGAAATTCCTAAATTTATTAAAGCCTCTTTTACATTTTTTTGATTTAATGTTAAAATTTTTTTATTATTTGATTTTGATATTTTTTTTTGTAAATAAAAAATAATTTGATGAGCTGTTTTTTTACCAATTCCTGGAAATTTGATTAGATAATTAATTTCATTTTCTTCAATAGCTTTTTTTGTTTCTTTAAAAAATTCTGAATTAGATAAAATAATTGCGTTTTTAGGTCCTATGCCAGGAATCATTAATAATTCTTTAAAAAAATCTAACATTTCGTTATTTAAAAAACCATATAATTCTGATTTATTATCTTTTTGATAAAAATATGTTAGTAGTTTAATATTTTGCCCTGTGTTAAAAATACCAGTATTTGGAAATATAATAAAATATCCAATATTGTTATTTTCAATGATAACACCTTCTTTTGTGATTATTGTAATTTTTCCCGCAATGTAATAGTACATTCTCATAATACCTCATAAACTTGTGCTTTTATTATAACATTTTTAAATGTTATTTGTCTGATGTTTTATTATTTATATAATATAATATAACTGTAAAATAATTTTATAAAAAAATTTAATAAAATGTTTTTCCTTGGAGGAGGCAAAAAAATCAATAATATGAATGAAGAAAATTATATTCAAGATATTGAAAAAAATAAAAAATTTTTTTTGGAAAATGATTTTTTCGAAGATATAAAAAAAAAGAAATTTTTTATTTTATTTGATAATATTGATAAAAAAAAACAAAATGATCCTTTTAAGAAGCAGTTTATTTTTGATTTAAATCAATTAAATTCTGAATATAATAATAATATATTGAACATTAAGAAGCAGTTTAATTTTTTTTTGGAAAATAATAAAATTATTTTCGATAAAGAGGAAAATTTATTAATTAGTAAATTATATAAAAAACAAAAAATTAATTTTTTTAAAAAAAAAAAAATATTTTTAGAATTTCAAAATAATATAAATAAAATAAAAAAAGAAAAAAAAGAAAACTTGTTAAAAATTATTATTTTAGAAAAAAAAATATTTTCATATTTTAATATATTTCGAATGATAATTGAAAGAAAAAATAATTTTTTATCAGATAAAATATTGTTTGTTAAGAAACAGATTAATAATGATTTTTATAATAAAAATATTATTTTAAATAAGGAAATTAACAACTTAAAAATTATTACTAATGAATTAGTCAAAAAAGTAAAAGATTATTATCAAAATAATTTAGTTAATATACAAAATAATCATAAAAAAGAAGAAGAAATATTATTTTCCAAGAATAAAGAAATTAATAATTTATTTCAAAAACAATTAGATAATCATAATAAAATATTTGAAGAAGAACAAATTTCTTTTCTTAATAAAAAAGATATTTTAAAGAATGAAAGAAAACTTTTATTTCGAAAGTTTAAAATAGTAATGTTTTTTTTTATTGAAAAAGTTTTTTTAAAAAATTATAAAAATTTTATTTTTTTCTTGAAAAAAGTTCAAAAAAATGAATTTCTTTATTTGACCAATTTGCATATTTGGAGAAAAAAATATATTTTTTTAAAGTTTCTTTATAATAAGAAGTTAAATTGGATCTTTATGAAAAATAAATTATTATTAAATATAAAAGAAATCCAAATAAAAAGTAATTCTGAAATGTATGAACAAGAAAAAGAGATAATTAATAATAAAAAAATACAAAAAATTAACTATTTTGAAACTGATTTAAGAATTTTAGAAATTATCAGAAAATATAAGATAATGTTTTCTGAATTTAAAGAAGAATATAAAAAAAATGAATTAAATTTTTTAAATAAAAAAAATGATTTTCAAATTTTACTCAAATTAAATAATTTAGAATATAGAAAAAATATTTTAAAATATTATATTGATAAAAAAGAAAAAAAAATTTTGTTAAAAACACAATTACAAAGAGAGAAAGTTAATTTAATAACTAAATATTTTGATTGTATAATTGAACAATTAATTTTAATAATAAAATTAAAAAAAAAAATAACTAATTCCAACAATATTCAACAAAAACAAATTAATAATCAACATGAATTATTTGAACAACAAAAACAAGATTTTTTTAAAAGAACTAACATGACTAAAATTAAAACAGAATATTTTATAAAACAGTATTTTATAAGAGAAAAAGAATATTCTATTAATTTAATATCTTATATTAAGTTCATGAAACAAAAAGATTGTGAAAGAAAAAAAATATTTTCCAAAATTAAAAAACAAATAGATTTAGAATTTCTAAATTGTCAAAATTGCGAAGATTCTTTTAATTTGGAAAATTTTGAAATAATTAATAATTTAATTAAATTGTTTTTTGAAAAAGTATTGGATCAACAATTTGATTATAGTTTAGTTTTACAAAAAAGAATTTCTTATTTTCAGGATTTTATAATTAAGCAAAAAAATCAATATAATAATATTTTTTGTCGTTATTTTGAACAAAATATTTTTTTAATACGTAATTTATTTAATAAATCTAAATTAAAATTTGAGAAAAAAATGAGACAAAAATTTAATTTTATTGAAAATAAAACTAAAATTTATGAACAATTTTATTTTTCTTTGAAAAAGAAAATATTTTTTTTACATAAAGAAAAAATTTATAAAAAAAAATTTAATGATTTTAAAAAACAAAAAAATAATATTAGGAAAAAATATATTTTTTTCCAAAATAAAATATTGAAATTATTTAATAGAATTATTTTTTTAAAAGAAAAAAAATTTTTCTTTACAAAATTTTTTTTAAATTTTTATAAAAATAAAATTATTTCTTACTTGGATTCTTTTGTAAAATATATTGATTCTATTAATTTTTTTGAAAAAGAATATAATGATTTTCTTGAGTATATGAATAAATTAAAAAATAATTTCGATGATTCTCAAAAAGAAATTATTGATCAAAATAAACAAAATATTTTTTCTTTATATAATTTTTTTATAGATATTTTAAAAGAAATTAATTTAATTCAATTGCAAAATATTAAAGATCTTAAAAAAAAAGAAGAAGAAAATTTAAAAAATCAAATTTTGATTTATAAAAAAATTATTCAAAATAATTTTTTTGAAATGAATAATAAAATAAAATTAATGAATTTAAATTTTAAAGAAGCTTTAATTGAAAAAAATAAAGTTTTTTTTCAAAATTTACATAAACTCCAAATGGAATATTCTAAAAAAAAGATTTATTTTATTTTACAATTTAATAAAAAAATGTCTTTTTTTTATAAAATATCTAATTTAAAATTGAATCAAATGAAAGCAATACAAAGAAATCAAAATTCAGAAGAAAGAAAAATATTTTTATCTTTTGCGAAAATACATAAAAAATATTTACAAAAGCATCAATCTTTATTAAATAAAATTGAAAAAATTAAAAAGAAAACGAAATTTAATATTTCTAAATCTTGTTTAAAAAACAAGATTCAATGGTTATTTTTTATAATTTGGTTTCGATTAAAAAATTTTAAAGATAAGAAAGAAATCAAAAAAAGTTATAGAAATAATATTAAGAAACTTAAAAATAAAATTAAAATTCAAATTTTTTTTTATAACATATTTAATTATTTTTTTGGAATTTGAAAGATTATTTTTATTTTTTAATTATATAACGTTTTATTATTTTAAATAATGAATGAAATTATTAATTTATTTTAGACTAAAAAATTATTATTAGATATTTTTGAAGCAAGGTATTGTTATGAATATAGGTTTTAATATTAGACATTTAAGGTTAAAAAAAAAAATAACTCAAAAGCAATTAGCTCATAAGTTAAATGTAACTAGTGGATATATTTCTCAAATTGAAAATAATTTGATTTCCCCTTCAATTAAAATTTTATTTTCTTTGTTGGAAATTTTGAAAATATCACCATCCGATTTTTTTAAAAAACAAGAAAAAAATATAGAATTAATACACAAAAATGATGATTTTTTTTGCGTTTTAGATGAAAATTTAAAAAATAAAATTTATGATTTATTCCCTAAATTGAATAATTCTTGTATGAAACCCTTAATTATAGAAATTCAATCTCAAGGGCAAACTAATATTAAAAATATTAAAAATGATGAAGAAATATTTGTTTTTGTTTTAGAAGGGGAAGTTATTTTAGTTTTAAATAAGTGTAGATATTTTTTAAAAAAAAATGAAACTTTTTATTTATCTACTGATAAAGAATATTATTTATTTAATTATCGTTCTGAAAAAGCGCGTATATTACAAATAACTTCTGTTTCTTCTTCTTCTTTAGAATAATAATTTTTAATTCATTAGAAAAATTTAGCTTTTTAGGAGAGGTTTATGAAAAAAATTTTTATAGCTGGAAATTGGAAAATGTACAAATGCAAATATGAAGCCTTAGAATTTGTTTTTAAAATAAATGATAAGGTTCCTGATAAAAAAAAAGTAGAAAGTGTTATTTTTCCCCAAAATACTTTGTTAGATTCTTTGACTCAAATAGAAGGAAAAAATTTAAGAATAGGAGCACAAAATGTTTTTTATAAAGATGAAGGACCCTATACAGGAGAAATTTCTCCTAAAAATATATTTTCTTTAGGAGTTAAATATGTTTTGTTAGGACATTATGAAAGACGTAAATTATTTAATGAGACGGATAAAATTATAAATTTAAAACTTTTATCTGTTTTGCCTTATAATATATATCCTGTTATTTGTTTAGGTGAAAATTTAAAAATTAAAGAACAAAATAAAACTGAATTTTTTTTAAATAATCAATTAGAAGTTATTTTAAAAAATATTGATATTGCTTTTTTAGATAAAATTATTTTTGCTTATGAACCTTTTTGGTCAATCGGTACAAATAAAATTTTATCTTGCGCAGAGGCTAATCAAATTATTAAAAAAATTCGTCATAAAATATCTTTGTTATTTAATGATCAAATAGCTAAAAAAGTTAGAATTATTTATGGTGGTTCTGTTAATGTTTCGAATGTTGTTTCTTTTTTGCAACAGACTGAAATTGATGGTATTTTATCGGGTAAAAGTTCTTTAACAGTTGAAGATTTTTTATTTTTTACAGAAGTTGCTGAAAAAATTTTTGATAAAAAAAATATTTTTTAATTTAAATTCAAATTTTTTTATTTTTATTTAGATTTTTTTATAAAAGAGAGAGAAAAATTAATTTATGAATGAAAAACAATGGTTAAAGCAATTAAACAAAGAACAATTTAATTCTGTTACTGTTAAAAATAGATCAGTTTATGTTATTGCTGGACCTGGTACTGGAAAAACTAGGACTTTAATTAGTAGAATAGCTTATTTAGTTGAAAGTGAAAAAAAAATTAAAGGAATTTTGGTTATTGCTTTTACTAATAATGCTGTTCAAGAGGTTAGAGAACGTTTAGAAAAAATTTTAAATATTGATGATTTTTCTCTTTTGACGATTACTACTTTTCATTCTTTATGTAACAAAATTTTAAGAAAAGATATTTCTCATTTAGGATTACAATTGACTCCTTATTTTTCTATTATTGATGAAAAAGATAGAAAAAAAATTATTAGGAATATTTTATCACAATTATGTTTAGATAAAAATATATATAATTTTTCTAATGTTGGAAAATATCTTTCTTATATTAAGAATAAAATAATTAAAAAAGAAATTTTAGAATCTTATTCTGATTTGGACCAAAATATTATAAATAATTATGATAATGATTTAATTTTCTTTTCTAAAGAAATTGAAAGTATTTATACTCTATATAAGAATTATTTATTGAATAATAACATGTTAGATTTTGATGATTTAATTATTTATACTTATAAATTATTAATACAAAATAAAAATATAAGTGTTTTTTATCAAAATAAATTTAGTTATTGTTTGGTTGATGAATTTCAAGATATCGATCTTATTCAATATCAAATTATGAAAATTTTATCTAAAAAGAGTTATTTTTTCACAGTAGGTGATTTAAATCAGAATATATATAGTTTTAGGGGTGCTGATCGCTTATGTAGTTATTTGTTATTTAAAGAATTTAAATTTTCTAAGATGAATTTGCATAAAAATTATCGTTCTACCGAAAATATTTTAAATAAAGCTAATCTTTTGATTCAAAATAATTATATTAATTCATTTGATGATAAATTTAAAAATTTTTTAATAAGTGTTTCTGGTGCTGGAGAAGAAGTTGTTTATCAAAATTTTTTTAATTCTCAACAAGAATCAGAATTTATTATTAAAAAAATTAAAGAATTAGTTTATTTTCGTAAATATAAATTTAAAGATATTGCTATTTTATATAGAATTAACGAATTGGGACAAGAAATTGAAAATAGTTTTATAAATTCTAAAATTCCTTATTTTGTAAATGGATATTTTTCTTTATATCAAAAAAAAGAAATTAAAGATTTTATTTTTTATCTTAAATTTATGATTTCTCCTGAACAAAATTTTTTTTTACAAAGAATTATTAATGTTCCGGCCCGTAACATAGGAAAAAAAACTATTGATATTTTAGAAAAAATTTCTTTTGAACAAAATATTTCTTTATTTGAAGTTATTCAGAATATTTCTAATTTTAATTTAAGTCAAATCATTAAAAAGAAAGTTAATAATTTTAAGAAAATTTTTGAAAAATTATTAAGTCTTTTAAATGATGATGAAACTAATTTATCTAATTTAATTTTTTCAATAGATCAAATTATCGGCTATTCTGAAATGTTAGATGAAAAAGAATCTGAAGAACAGAAATTAGAAAAAAAAAATAATCTTAAAAGATTACAATTTATTTTTTCTAAATATGATTCTGAAATGAAAGGTAATTTTTTAGAAAAGTTAATTTCTTTGTTAGATCAAATTGTCTTATTTAGTGAAAATAATATTTCTTCTAGAAATAACGATCAAGTTATTTTATCTTCTATTCATAAATCCAAAGGTTTAGAATTTAAGGTGGTTTTTGTTATTGGTTGGGAAGAAAATATTTTTTTGAATATTTCTAATAATGTAGAAAATTTCGAAAATTATCGTTTTTTAAAAAATGATAAAGAAGAAAATAAAGAAAAAAATATTCAAGAGGAAAGACGTCTAGCTTATGTAGCTATAACTAGAGCCAAAGAACTTTTATATATTAGTAGTGCTGATTATAGATTTATTTTTGGAAAAAAAATTTTTTCCAAACCTATTTCTTTTATTCAAGAAATGAAGTTAATTGACTCTAATAAGACAAAAAATAAATTTGTTTTTTATAAAAATAAAAATTATAAAAATTCTTTATTATATAGTGTTGGAGATAAAGTTAAACATGATTTTTTTGGTTCAGGAATTATTATTTCTCTTGAAAAAGAAATAGCTACTATAATATTTGCTAAACCACATGGAATTAAAAAAATTTTAATTAGTCATTTTTCTTTGAAAAAAGAATGATATTTAGAAAAAAAAAAAAAAAATATTTTTTTAAATTTAAATTTAAAATTAATTAATATTTATTTTTCTATTTTTTCTATTATTATATTTTATTAAATTTTTTTTCTTCTGGTTTTTAGTTAATAATCCTCTTTTTGAATGAAAATCTGAAGGATGTTGTTTTAAGTGTTTATTCAAATTTTCCATTTCTTGTGATAATATTTCAATTTGAATTTTAGTGCAGCCTGTATTTTTTTCGTTTATGTTATTTTTTTTAAAAATTTCTTTTTTTTGGTTTTTGTTTAAAGACATATTTTTTTCTTTCTTTTATTTTTTTTAATTAATTTTGAATATAAAAATAAAATATTTTATGATATTTTTTTATTTTAAATATTAAATTATTAAATTTTTAAAAAATTTTCAATATTTAAAATAAAAACAGTTGCTCCTCCAATAATAATTTTGGTTTGTGTATCGAAATGATCTCCAAATTTATTTAAAATATTGTTATTAATTAATTGAGTTTTAGTTTGAGAATGTTTTTTAATTATTTTTAAAGCTTTTTCTAATTGATCTTCACTTAATCCTATTATAAAAGTAGCATTTTTTTCTCTTAAAAAACCTCCTTTAGTTGCTAATCTTGTGTTTGATAAATTTTCTTTGTTTAAATTTGTTTGCACTTTATTAGCATCTGAACTAGAAATAATCGCTATAATTAATTTCATTTTATCTTTATTCATAACTATATTATATAACATTTTAATAAACAATATTAGACAATTCAATTTTTTTATATAAAATTTAATTTTATTAAAAAAAGATATCTTTTTTAAAAAGATATCTTTTAAAGAAAAATTTATATTTTTTTCAATATAAACACAACTAAAGTTTTTAATAATAATTTTTCTTATTTTTTGTTATTATTTATTTTTTAACTGAAAAATATTACTTTATTATTATTTATTGCTGTCAGTAGTTGCTTTTGGTTGTTCTGAAGCATTATTTACAGTTGTTGAAGTATTTGTTGTTGTTGATTTATTACTGTCAGTAGCTTCTTTTGGTTGCTCCGTTGTAACAGCGTTATCATTTACACTTGTTGTTGATTTTGCATCAGTAGTGCTGTTGGAAGGTGAGTTACTTGTTGTTGTATTTGTTGTATTTGTTGTTGTACTTGTTGTAGCTCTTTCAGCGTCTTTGGAAGCTTCCTTGGGATGTTCCTTATCTGTTGTATTGCTACTTACATTTTTTGATGCTTCAACATTATTATTGCTTGTTGTTGTTTTATTGCTGTTATTAGAAGCTTCTTTTGGTTGCTCTGCAGCAACATTACTTACATTTTTTGATGTTTCATCGTTATTGTTGGAAGTTGAAGGTTTAGTATTAGAATTATTTATTTCTTCCTTTTTGTCTTTTTCCTTATCTTTATTGGATTTTCCGCCAAGGAATTTTTTGATTTTTTTTAATGGTCCTGATTTTTTTAGATTTTTCTTCTCAGGAGTCTGAATTTCTGAACCATCTACCTTTTCATTTTCTTCTTCTTCGATTTCTTCTTCTTCATCATCCACATCATTATCTTTTGTATCTGCTTTTTGATCTGATGTTGAAGTTTCTATGTTTTCTTGTACTGAAGAATTTGTTTTTATTTTTTGTTTCAAACAAAAAAAACTAACTAATGCAAATGCACTTACTAAGGCAAAAGATATAAAGATAATAATAAACAATTTAAATTTTTTGTTTTTAGTATAATTTCTCTGATTGTCTTGAATAATCTTTTACCCCTTTTTTATATTTTATTTTTTTATTTTTTCATTTTTTCATTTTTTATTTTTAATTTTTAATTTTCAATTTAATATTTAATAATATAGATTAAATTAATATTAATTTATTAAATTAATAAAATTTAAATTTATCGAGATAGAATTAGATCGTTTTTCTATAATATTAGATATTAACCTAAATCCCCTCACACCACCGAACAAGCAAGTTTCCAAGCATTCGGCGGTTAAATAAGTTG
>NZ_JBIPDD010000008.1:0-15276 GCF_046896035.1 Candidatus Phytoplasma palmae
TATCATGATGTTCGTGATGCGTTAAATCACTCATAATTAGGCATCATTTCGCGCCCTTATACACCTCTATAAATTTATTATTAAATTCTAGCACTCATTGTTAATGACTGCTAATTTATATTCTAAAGTTTTTTCTTTACAAAGTCAATAAAAAATGTTAATAAAAAAATAATTTTATTAAAAAATTTAATTTTAAATAATTATTTGTTTAAAATATAAATGCATGTACAAAATTAACTTTTAATTAAAAATATTTTTAATTCAAAATTCTATAAAAAAAATAAATTTTACAAAATATGAATAGGAGTATGTTTTTTGAAAAGTATATATTCATTTAAATATTTAAAAAATTATTATATTTTATCTTTATCGTTTTTTCTATTTTGTATAATTATTTTTTTTTATTATAAATTTTTATTCATTATAAACAAAGAAAATATAATTTCTAATCAACTGAATGCAAATCAAATTAATTTTAATAAATCTAACAGACAATTAAAAATAATTAAAAATATACAAGATAAACTAAATAAAACATTTAATAATCAAAATGATCCAAATTTTGATTTCAATAAGTTAGAAGCATATAAATTAAAAAATCATAGTTTCAAAAAAGGAGATACTATATATGCTTTTACTATAGACACAGAAACAAATATAAAACTTTTTCAAGAAGGAACTATAAGTAGTGATTACGAATTAGAAGATACCAGTTATTTACCTGTTTCAATAACTGGAGAAAATAATAAAATTTTTTTCACAACGCAAGGAGAATTTGCAGGAATTTCTTTACAACAAAAAAATAATTTAAATGAAAAATATATCTTAACCACTAACAATTTATTATCTTTTTTAAATTGCAATAACTTAGAAACAACAGATATTGCTAAAAATTGTGAAAAAAAACCAAATGAATTTAGATTTCCTATAGAATTTCAAAAAAATAATAATCCTGCAGAAACACAAAAAGAATATATTTTTTTAGATCAAAAACAAATTTTTGCGGGTTTTTTATGTGAAAAATTTCAAAAAGAAGAAAATATATTATTCGAATATAAAATATTAGAAAATTCTAGATCAAAAGAAACACAAAAATGCTATAAAAACTTAAAAAAAATAAAAAATGAAAAAAAAGTATTAACAAATTTAAAAAAAATAAAAAATCAGCAAGATTCAAATTTATCAGATAAAATTAAAAATTTATCAAAAATTACATTTTTAATATCTTTAGAAAAATCTATTGGTTCAGGATTTATTTTTGAAGCAAAACCTATAACAATAAATAACAAAAAAATGTATCAATATTATGTTTTAACAAATAGACATGTAATAAAAGAAGAAATAAAAGATTTAAATTCTCAATTAACAACTAATATTCAAATTGTAAATAATTTTTTTAACAAAAAAAATACAGAATTAATAGGTTTTATTGATAACGAAAAAAAATATGATGATTTAAGTATTTTAAGTTTTACGGATGAAGATGATGATAAATTTCAAGAAACACAAGAAATTTTAAAAAATGCAATAGTAGACAATGAAATGCTAAACATTCATCAAGGAGAATCTATTTTTAGCATGGGTTCTAAAATAATTCCTCTTCATAATATGGATTTATTATTTCCCAAAAATCAACAAGAAATAAATATTATAAAAATAGATTGGGAAAAAATGGAACTTTTTTTTGAATCCAATGACAAAAAAAATATTTTAAAACACATTTTAACAACAGAAAAAAATTTATTAAAAAAAGGTAATATTATTTTTTTCAATCCAAAAGAAATTAATTTTAATATTGAATTAGATAATGGGAATAGCGGAGGTCCTATTTTTAATAAAAAAGGTCAAATTTTAGGAATAAATAGAAGTTCTATGCAAAATCCTTTTGAAGAAGATAAATTTTCTCAAGCTATTAATATAATGCATATAAAAAATTTATTTAAAGACATATTAATAGCTAAAGAAAGAAATCCACTACAAACATTTTTTAATTATTCTGAAGAAAATATAATAGAAAGACAAACAAATAATTTTTTAAATTACTTTGAAAAAAATAATTCAGACAATAAAATTCAAGAAAATTATAATTTCACAATTTTTTTAGAATATTTATTCAAATTGAAAAAAAATGAAACAAAAACACAATTTACTTCAAAATTATTAGAAACTAATGAAAATAATAAAAATTTATTATTAGAAATAAAATTGATACATAATGGATATAATGAAAAAAAAATATTATCTTTAAACCCTACAAAAGAACAAGTTTCAATAACATTAGAAAAAAATAAAAATAAAGAAAATACAATCTTTATAATGAAATTTGAAAAAAAAATAAAAAACAAGATTATTGAAAACATACAATACAATATTTACAAACATCATCAAGAAAAAGAAAATAATTCTTTTTTATCTTTTGAAATTATAAATTTAAATGAAATAAAAAATAAAAAAATAACCAATGCGGAAAAAATAAAAAATTCTTTGATAGTTTGGAATAAAGACCAAAATAATAGTGGAAACGGTATTATTTTTCAAAAACAAAATTTACCTAATAATGAATTTTTATATTTTGTAATATCTACTTTTGAATCTAATGACAATATTTTTTATAAAATATTCAATAACATTAGAAATATTTTTTCTGATGAAGTCAATATAATTGCTTATAATTCTGATAACATTCCAATAAAAGAAAAAGGTAATATACAAAATATTTTTTTAGATACAAATAATTTAGTCTTAATTACTTTTAAATCTAAACAAGATTTATCTGTTACTGCAACCAAAAATGAAAAAAATTTATTACTAGGTGAAAAAATATATTTTATAAAAAATAACGACAATGAAGAACATTTTCCAAAAATTTTTAGAAGTAATATAAGCGAAATAGAAAAAAATGCATTTTTATTTTCTTCTAATTTTGATTTACAAAACAAAAAAAAATTAGATAACAAACAATTAAACTTTTTATGTTTCGATAGTAATAACAATTTTATAGGAATCAATAATTCACCAGAAAATAATAATAAAACACTTTCATATTTCATAAGAGGTTCTTTTGAAAAAAATAAAATAGATTATTTTTTTATTCAAAAAAAAATTAAACAAAATTTAAATCTTTTTTGTTCATTTTTCTTCCTAATAATAATATTCTTCATTAAAATTATTTTAATTCCTAAAAAAAATAAAAAATGAATTAAATTTTTTTAAATAAATTTAATTCATTTTAATTGAAAAATAAATATTTTTTTAATAAATAAAAATTATAATAATCATAAAATAAAAACTTTTTTAGCTAAAAATTTGTTTATAAGCAATTTCAATATCTGCTTTTTCTACTATTGATCGATTGTTCTTAGCTGCATTTCTTACTATAGAATTTAAAAAATTTTCTAAAGTTCTGTTAGCTCTTTTTTCTACAGGAAAACTCTCAATAAGTTCATTAACAGTATTAAATAAATAATTTTTAGCTTCATCATTATATTTATTATTTCTTTTTTGAATTCTTTGTTTTAAAAATTCTAACCTAGCATTTTTATCAAAAACTGTTACTTCTATATGATAATCAAAACGAGATTTAATAGCTTCATCTAATTTATCATAATGATTAGTAGCGCCAATAATTAAAATAGGTTTTTTAGGATCATTATCAGCACTTGTAGTCTCGGTTTTAAATTGATTAACAATATTAGCTAAATCTTTACTAACATTTTCTCCCAATTGAGATAAATTTTTAAAAATTTCTTCACATTCATCTAAAAATATAATAGAAGCTTTAATTTCAGGTCTTTTATTATTGTTTCTAACATCTCTAAATAAATCACGTACTTTTTCAGGTCCTTCGCCATAAATACCACAAGAAAATTCAGGAGACGATAACTCATAAAAACTTACTTGCGGTCCTGCTTTTTTCGATAAACTCCTTGAAAGTAAAGTTTTTCCTGTTCCTGGACAACCATATAAAATAACACCTCTAGGAGCTTCTATAGCTCCTATAACATCTGGATCATAATTTTCTGGATGTTCTAAATAATTCAAAAATTCTTCTAAAGCTTTTTTTTCTTCATTCATCCCAATAATATCTTCAAATGGAACAAAATTTTTTTTATCTTTGGGAAAAAATTTAGCATTAGGATCAAAAATAAAATCATTATTAGAAATATTACTTGAATTTGGATCCAAAGAATTAGATTCATCATTATATTTATTCAATTCAGAAGTTATAGATTTTTTTAAATTATATTCATCAGGTGATAAAATTTTATTTTTTTCAAATAAACTATTTAAATCGTTTTGATAATCTTTCATTTGACTTTCTAATTTTTTCTCAACAATAGGTATTAATATATTTTGTAATTGTTCTTGATCTAAATCCAAAGCTAAATCATTAATGTTAATATCATTATTTTGAATATTATTTACTTTTTGTTCTAAATTTTTCACTTCTTCTTCAAAATTATTATTAATATATAAAAAATAAAAAGAAAAAAAACATAAAGTAAGAAATAAAAACATATTTAAAAACAAATTAATATTAAAATCACTATCGTTATCTAATATCAAATTTTTGCCATTTTCTATTTTAATCATTATTTTTCATTATTTTTTTTTTTTTTGATCCTTTTAAAAATTTATAAATTTTATTCTATTTTAATATTAATATTATTATTTATATTGTTATTTTGAATTCCTGTATTAATGTCTTCGCTAAAATAAAATTTTAATTTATAAAAATCATTTTCATCTAATTCTAATAAATCATCAGACATCGAAACCAATTTACATTTTTCATATTCAATTTCAAATTGTGTTATTTTTTCTAATAAATTAATAGGGTTTTTTAATTGTATGTTAAAAGCATTTATAACTGGTTCATTATTAAATTTTTTACGCATTCTCATAATAAAATCATTATGATACAATTCATTAGAACCTAAAACAGTACGAGTAGGATAAACTCGATAAAAAAAACCTACATTGGGTAAAAAAATTTTAAAATGAAGATTAGAAAATGTATTTTCATCATAAGGAGAATAAAATTTTTTATTCCATAAAATAAAAATTCTTTGTATATTTTTTTCTTTTAAAACGAAGTCAAAAAAATTTTTAAAAAAATCCACTTTATTACCTATATTATCTATTTTGTTTATATCAAAAATTTTAATATCATTTTTTTTATTAACATAAAAAATTATAAAGTCTGATGAATTATCTTTCTTAAAATGATTTAGTATATTTTTTTCAAATTCTGAATACAAATTAAAATTAGAAAATTGTTTTAAAATTTTTTTTATATTTTCTTCAGATTGCAAAGGAAATAAAATATGTTTAATTAAATAAAATTGTTTCTTATCAACTAATTTTTGAATTAATTTCTCTTCTCTAGAAAATAAAGGATTAATTTTATCAATTATATGAACACATTTTATTTTTTCACTTTCTTTACCGCAAATAGAATTCTCATTATAAACTAAATCCAAATCCACGCTTAAAGAAAAAGGTATTCTTTTTGTTTCCGTTTCCATCCCTACAATATTAAAATTATGACCAATCTTAATCATAATTTCTTTATAATCAGAATCATTATAAGGAATTTTTTGCATAAAATTTTTCTTTTCATCATTTGTTTGTTTAAATTGAGATTCAAAAACCCCTTGATCATTTTTTACAAAAATTTCAATATCAAATTGATTAGTTTTTTCTTGAGTAATTATTTGATCGTTTTCTTTATCTTTAGAATCAAAAAAAATACGAACATTAACATGAAGAAACAAATTTTCTTGTTTAAGAATTTCTTTAATATCTAAATCATTGGCTTCCTTTATTGAAGAATTTTTTTTATTATCGACAACTGAAACTTGAAAAAAATATTTTTGAAATTGTTCTTCTTCTTTTTTAGAAAATAAAGAATATTTATTTGGAATAGTTTTAACTTTTAAAACATATTTCTTTTCTAATGAAATTCCTTCAGGATTATTTTTTTTATACATTTGAATAACTTTAGGTTTTTGAATTTTTATATTTTTAAAATCCCCAAAATTTTCTTTTTCTATTCCTTCGCAGGCATTTAATGCATTTTTGGGATACAAAAAAACAAAAAAACAAAAAAAGTATAAAAAAAAATAACAAAATATTTTTTTTTTATTTTTTTTATATAATAAAAACATAATGTAAATATGATAAAAAACCTTCCTTTATAAGGAAATATTAAATTTCCTTATAAAAATTAAAATTTCCAATTTATAAATAATTATAAATAAAACTTATTAATTACTTATTGTATTGCTTTGTATGTTTTTATTCTGTTCTAAATTAACTATTTTAAGTAAAACTTTATCACCTTTTTTATCAGTATTTGTCGCTTGTGTCGGTAACTTCATTCCTGTAGAACCTCTTCTGCTAATATTTCCAGTATTTTCATTACCATGTTCATCCACCAAATCATACTCCATTATAATTTTTATAGTAGGGGTATCATCATCATTAGCATAATCAGAATAATTTTTTCTCGCATTAGGGTGTTGTTTATTGTAAGATTCAAAAAAATCTTTCAAACTTTCCTTATTCAAAGTAATATTACTTTGCAATTGTACTAAAACTTCATAAGACAAATATTCATCATTACTGCTCAAAACCTTTTTCTTATACATTTCAGGACGATGTAATTTACCAGTAGAATCTACATAAAAAGTCTTAGTAGTGCTAGCAGTATTATTCGCTTCCATTTTAGCATATGTAAGAGAAACAGGAAAGATAGTACATTCTTTCTCATTATTAGGAGAATTGTCATCATATATAGTAGTTGTAATATCTTGACCTTTTTTAGTATTTATTATCATTAAATCATTATTAGAATTATTATCTTTTGATAATAAAAAAATTTTATAATTGATACTTAACCATCTATATTTATTCAACAAATCCAAATGTTTATTTTTCGTTTGGTTAGTATCTATTTTTACTATATGTGTTTCTTCTGCAGTATAAGTCTGTTGCGTTTCATTAATGAAAGGTTCATTTAAAGATAATAATTCATTTCTAAAAGTTGTGGAATCTGCTTTGCAATCTACTAAAAGAATTTCTCCTGTAGACTTACCTATTTTAAAATTCTTACTAAACGGCTTTTCTTTATGAAAAAAATTAACTAAAGCGTAAGTAATAGTTAAAAAAAAAGATACTATAAGAATCAAAAAATAAAAAAAATAAACTATTTTTTTATTGCTAAAAATATTTTTTTTCCCTAACATAATAGAGTCATAATCCTCTTTTTTTCTTAAAATTATTTTTATTTTTTGAAAAATAATTATAAAAATAATTATAAAATAAATATAAAAATATAAAAAATATACTTATAATTTGCATAAAATTCTAATTAAATTCAATAAAAATTACTAAAAATTATAAAAAAAATAATAATTTTTAAATTAATTATTTTTTTTAAAAATTATTATATAAAAAAGATTTTTTTTTATTTAAATTAAAATTTAAAATTATATTTACATTAAAAAATAAATTAATTAATAAAAACAATATAAAAAATTAATATCATTAATTAAATTTAAATAATATTATAACAAAATTAATAATATAAAGTTAATTTTATTAATAATTAAATTAACACAACTAACAATATAATATCAATTATAATATTTTTTACTTTTCTTTACAAGAAAAAACATAAAAACATAAAATTTTTTTTAATAAGTTATTTTATGGTTGATTTTTATTAAATTATTTTCTACCATATTATTTATCTTTTTGAGTAAAAAAAACTATTAAATTAGTCGTAGATACTAAAACAAAATAAATTAAACTTACAATAAAATAAGGAATAACAGAATCATAAGTAATAGAAATATTTCGTTGCGCAGTCCACAAAAGACTAGTTAATCCGATAATAGAAAATAATGCAGTATCCTTAATATTATTTAAAAATTGTGAAAAAACAGAAGGATAAGTTCTTTTAATACTTTGATCAAAAATAATATAACGAAAAACTTGTTTTTTTTCCATTCCTAAAGCATAAGCTGCTTCTATTTGTCCCTGGTCTAAAAACCTAATATTTTCAATCATAATATGCATAAGGTTTGCTGTTGTATTTAAAACAATAACAATTAAAGATATATAAAAAGTACCTAAAAAACCTTTAAAAAAAGTTACACTGCTTATAAATAGATTAAAAAATAATAGAGCCTGAACTGATATAGGAACAGATTTTAAAAAATTGATAAAAAATTCAATTATAAGGAAAAACCATTTTCTAATATAGAACCAAAAACTGTTTTTTTCAATATCTTCAGAAAATACTTTAACCCTAACTAAAAACAAGGCTACAAAAAAACCTAAAATAATACTATCAATAGCTAGTATAAAAGACATACAAAAACTTTTCATATAAGAAGGGAAAGAAATTAATATTTTTTTAAAAAAACTTTCATTTTTATGGGAATTTATTTTTTTTTGAACATATCTTAAATCTTCTAAAGCTCTTTCTTTAAAAACATCCATATAATTTGGTGTTTCTTGTTTTACTATGTTTAAAGCTTTTTCTAATTCTAATTTTAAATCTGGATTATTTTTTTTAATAAACATACCTAAAGGATTCACTGTAAAATCATGATCTAAAGTAAAAGAAGCAAACTTTTTATTTTCATCATTTTCAATATAATTATCTAACAAAATTTTATCCAATATAAAAACATCAGCAACTTTTTTATCAATTAGATTAACACATTTCACTAAATCATCTCTAGTTAAGAAAATAGATTCCTTATCAAAAACATTATGTTCATCAGTATTCAAATAATTTCTAATTTTCTCATCAAATAGACATCCTGTAATAGTAGTTAATTTAAGTTTCGAATTTTCATCAAATGATTGTTTTAAATTGGCTAAAGAAATACTATTGTCTTTTGGATCCAAATTTTTCTCAAAAAAATCCTTGTTTTCTTTTCTTACTAAAATTCCTACTTCTGGCTTACAATATTCAACTGCCAACATTTTTTCTTTACGTTTTTCAGTAACATTCATCAATCCAATAGCAAAATCAACTTTTCCAGTTTCTAAAGCAGCTAAAAGACCAGTAAAATCATAAATTTTAATAGCTAATTTTTTACCCATTTTATCAGCTAATTCTTTACATAAATTAATATCAACACCACTAATAGTTTCTCCATTTTCAGCAGCAACGCTATATTTAGAATCATAACCATCAAAAAGAAAAGGAGGGATATTATTATGAACACCTAATGTAATTACATTTTTTTTATCCTGAAAAACATTTTTATTTTTTTTATCATTAAAAGAAAATAAAACAAAATAATGCATCCAAATCAAAATCAAAATAAAAATACATATTAGAAATATTTTAATTATTTTCTTCCATTTTTTTTTAATATAAAAATAAAAATTATTTATTTTATTTTTAATCGACATAACAATTTAATTTTTACACATACCTTTCTTTTCTTTCATTATTTTTTAAAATAAATTATTTTATTCATCCATGTTTTATTTATTAATTTGAATAAAATTTATAAAAAAATCAAAAATCTTCGAAAAAAGACTTAGCTTTGGGATAATTATTAGTTTCAAAAATATCTCTAGACTTTCCTTTTTCAACAATTCTACCCTTCTCCATAAAACAAATTTGATGAGATACTTTTTTAGCAAATTTCATTTCATGAGTTACAATTATTAAAGTCATATTTTTATGTTTTGATAATTTCTGTAATATTCTAAGAATATCTTGAGAAGATTCAGGATCCAAAGCAGAAGTAGGTTCATCTAAAAGAAGAACTTGAGGAAACATACATAAAGCTCTAGCAATAGCAACTTTTTGTTTTTGCCCTCCAGAAAGTTTTTCAACACCTTTGTAAGCGAATTTTTCCATTCCCACTTCTTTTAATTTTAAAAAAGCATTATTTTTAGCTTTTTCTTTTGTAATTTTTAAAACCTTAACAGGCGCTAAACAACAATTTTCTAATACTGTTCTTTCATCAAATAAATTAAAATTTTGAAAAACCATACCAACTTTACTTCTTAAATGAGATAAAGAAAAATTTTTAGATAAAATATTTCTTTTATTTATTAAAATTTCACCTGAATCAGGTCTTTCTAATAAATTCAAACATCTTAATAAAGTAGACTTTCCTGAACCAGAATGACCAATAATAGTTAATATTTCTTTCGATTTAATTTGTAAATTAATATTTTTCAAAACAGCATGATTCATAAAAGATTTGTTTAATTTTTTTATTTCAATAAGATAATCCATTAATTTACCTCTTCTTTAATCAAAAGAAAGATCATTTTTTCAACTAAACAACTTAATTGTTTAAATTATTTATTTCTTTCAATAATATTTATTTTTTCTTTTTTAATTCCAAAAAATTTTATTTTAATTTTTAATTTATAATTGTTTTTAAAAAATTTACATTAAAATTATTTTTAATAATTTATGAAGTTCTTTTGAAGAAACCATAAAAATCAAATAAATTTAAATATTAGTTCTATTTTATAACTTAAATAATGTTTTGTCAACATTATTTTCTTTTTTTTAATAAAAATTTAATTGTATTTTAAAATATTTTAGTATATAATTTAGGAGTATAAGAGCGTAATAAAAATAAAAATATATGAATTTTTATGCACTTGAAATTCGAAAAAATATATCAAAAATAAACCAAAAAACAATAAAATAAAATTAAAAAATCAATTATAAACAAAAATTCGTTCCGCATTTATTTAAACAAGAATAAAATTAAATTAACTAAAACTAAAATAAAAAAATAAAATTTAATTTAAAATTATTATAATTTAAAAAAAATATAAAAATTAAACACTTAATATATAAAATTAAAATATAAAAATTATAAAAAAATCCATAGTGAGAATATTTTTTTGATTTAAAAAATACTTTTTCTCAAAGTATTTATTATTTTTACAAATTTTTTTATCTATAAATTTTAAATTTTTAAGGAGAATTTATATATTATTTGGATATGTTAAAAATAAAAAAAAAAATTTATAATCTTTGGCGCATATATATAATAATATCAGTCACATTATTAATTCTATCGGTTCCATTAATATCTTTTTTAAAAGAAAAAGAAAAAATTAACCCAAAACAATTAAAAATACACAAAATACTAACAACAACTACTATTTTAAAAGATTCTGTAAAACATCTTTTAGGTATTATAGACCCTAACGAAATACCAAAAGAATATGATTTAAAATACAAAAAAATTGATAATTTTCAATGCGAAAGCTTAATGAAAACAGGAGTAGATCCGCATAATTATAAAACAACTCTATCGGATAGAAAAAAAATTAAAGAAGCTGATTTAATTATTATTAATGGTTTAAATTTAGAAACAAAAATGACAGATTCTTTTTTTCTTTTAAAAGAAAAAGATAAATTATGGATAGCTGGGGATTTTTTAGATAAACAAAAATTAATCAAAAGCGAAGATGATTCAGAACATTATGATCCACATGTATGGTTTGAAATAGATTTATGGAGAAATATTAATCAAAATTTAAAAACAAGATTAAAACAAACATTAAATTCAAAAGAAGATATATTAAAATTAGAAAATAATTATGAAATATTTGATATTCAATTAAAAGAATTAAAAAAAAAGATTATTTCAGAAATGAAAGAATTAAAAAACAAATTAACAAAAAAAAATAATGAATTTATTTTAGTTACAGCGCATGATGCTTTTTCTTATTGGCAAAAATTTTCAGAAGAAAATTCATGTTCTTTTAGATTGGAATCAATACAAGGTATATCAACGCAAACAGAATCTAGCATACATAGAATACTTCAACTTTCTAAAATACTAGCAGAAAATAATGTAAAATCTATTTTTACAGAAAACTCTATACCAAAAGATTCTCTCAAAAGTCTTAAAGAAGAAGTTAACAAGTTAAAAAAACATTCAAATCCAATTAAAATACCTGAAAATGTAGAATTGTATTCAGATTCTTTAGGAACAGATGAAAAAATAGAAATTTTAAATGATTTTAACTACAAACATTCCACTTACATAGGAGCTTTTTTAAATAATATTAAGGTAATAAAAGAAAATTTATTATGAAAAAATTAAAAACATCTATTAAAATTAAAGATTTAACCGTTTCTTACTATTTAAAACCTGCACTTTGGGATATAGATATTAATATTTTCGAAGGTTCTCTAACGGGAATTATTGGCCCAAATGGGGCTGGAAAATCAACTTTAATAAAGACTTTAATAGAATTAGTTCCTAAAATTTCAGGAGAAATTTTATTTTATAATCAAAAATATAAACAATTTCGTAAAAAAATATCTTATGTACCTCAAAGAAATTCAGTAGATTGGGATTTTCCTACAACTGTTTTTGATGTTGTTTTAATGGGAAGATATGGACATTTAGGTTGGTTCAAAAAACCTACAAACAAAGATTACGAAATAGTTATGCAATCTTTAGATGAAGTAGGAATGGTTAATTTGAAAAATCGTCAAATTGCAGAACTTTCAGGAGGCCAACAACAAAGAATCTTTTTAGCAAGAGCTTTAGCTCAACAAGGTGAAATTTATTTAATGGATGAACCTTTTCAAGGAGTAGACATACAAACAGAAAAAAAAATAATTACAGTTCTAAAAAATTTACAAAAACAAAATAAAACTATTTTAGTAGTACATCATGATTTAGAGACAGTAAAACATTACTTCGATCATGTTATTTTATTAAATATAAAAAAAATTGCTAGCGGTCCTATTAAAAAAAGTTTTACTCCTGAAAATATTAAAAAAACTTTTCAAAATAATCCATTTATTTCAAAAATAAAAAATTAAAATTATTAAAGGCATTAAAAATGAATTTAAATTTAATTATAAATTGTTTCACTAACTATACAGTTTTAAAAATATTTTTAGGAACTTCATTATTGGGATTTACATCGGGAATTTTAGGAGTATTTATAATATTAAAAAAAAAAGATCTACTAGGTGATACTCTTTCACATGCAATTTTACCTGGAATAGCAATATCTTATATTTATTTTAAAAATACAAGTGAATGGGTTATTTGGATAGGAGCATTTGGCGCTTCAATAATATCTTTGTTTTTAATAGAAATAATAAAAAAATATTCTAAAATTAAATCAGATACAATATTATCCTTAATATTAGCTTCTTTTTTCGGATTAGGAAATATTTTAATAGCTTTTATACAAAAAGAAAATCAAGATAGTTCTATAGCCATTTTAGAAAAATTTATATTAGGACAAACGGCTTTAATTTCGAAAGAACATGTTTTATCTGTAGTTGTGGTAGCTGTTATAACTTTTATATTAATAACTTTTTTATGGAAAGAAATTAAAATTTTTATTTTTGATGAATTTTTTGCAAAAAGTCTTGGTTTTAATAATATAATAATTTCATTAATTTTAAATACTTTATTAATAGGAGTCATTGTAATTAGTTTAAAAATGACTGGAATTATTTTAACAAGTGCTTTTTTAATTATGCCTGGAGTGATATCAAGACAAATCAGCGATAAACTATTCATAAATGCTTGTATAGCTTCTTCTGTTACATTTTTTTCCAGTTTTATAGGTATTTTAATTAGTTTAGAAATAGAAAATATGCCTACAGGACCGATAATTATAATAATTACAACTATTTTTATATTTATTACTTGTTTATTTTCTAACAAACACGGAATATTAAAAAAATATTTTAAAAATAAAAAATATAAAAATAAAATTAAAAAATTTAAACAATTAATACATTTGTACAATAATAATGAAAATATAAATATTCAAAATATAGAACCTTTTTTATTCGAACAAAAATATTTATATTTAAATAAAAAAAACAAAAAAATAATTATTAAGGAAAAAGGGATCAAATTAATAGAAAATTTAATTAATGGAAGTGTTAAATAATGTTTTTGAATCAAATTATCGATAATTTTGAAATAGATGTTTTTTTAGTTTTAATTTGTTGTTCTTTAGCTTTATCTAGTTTAGGGGTTTTTTTAGTATTAAAAAAAGTTTCTATGGTAATAGATGCAATAAGTCACAGTGTTTTATTAGGAATAACTTTAGCTTTTTTAATTTTCAAAGATTTAAATTCTCCTTTTTTAATTATAGGGGCAACATCTATTGGAGTATTAACAGTTTATTTAGTAGATTTAATCTTTCAAAACACTAAAATTTCTAAAGATTCTGCAATAGGGATAACTTTTACTTTTTTCTTTTCTATCGCAATAATTATTATAAGTTTATGGACAAGAGATGTTCATATAGATACTGATGCAGTTTTTTTAGGTAATATAGAATTAACACATATAAAGCAATTATATAAAATAATTCCAATATTAATAGCAAATATTATATTTGTTTTTATTTTTTATAAAGAATTAAAAATTTTTATTTTTGACCCTTCTTTAACAAATATTTTAGGTTTTTCTTCACTAATAATAAATTATTCATTAATGACTTTATCTTCCATAACAACAGTTATTGCTTTTGATTTGGTAGGATCTGTAATGACTATAATTTGTATGATAGGTCCTGCTGCAATAGCTCTTTTATTAACTAAGAATTTATTTAATTGTTGGTGTTTATCGTTATGGCTTTCATTTGTGAGTTCTAGTATGGGATATTTTTTAGGAATAATTTGGGATTTACCAGTTTCAGGTTTAATTTCAGTAATAATTTTAATATTTTTTTTATTAGTTCTTTTTTTAGAACCCAAAAAAGGAATTATAGCTAAATTAATTAAAAATAATATACAAAAAAAGAATTTTATGATTATTACTTTATTAATGCATATAGAAAATAATAATGTAAAAAATAAAAAAAATATTCTTAAAGAAATCCAATACGATTTAAATTGGTCTTATTCTAGTTATCAAAAATGTATTTTAAAAGCAAAAAAAGATAATTTTATAAAAATACAAAACAAAGAATTACTATTAACAAATTTAGGAAAAAAATTTCTATATAAAAAAAATAAGGATTTTGGTTTAATATTAAAAAATAAAAAATAATTTTTAGTTGCAAATATAAACAAATTAAATATAATTAGTGTGGTGGTTGATTTTAAAAAGATAATCACTAAATTGAAAAATAACTGAATAAAATTTAATTATAAGGTGCGCAAAAGATACTCAATTATCAGTGAATTAACGATTCATAAACATAGCGATAATGTGTTTCTTCATATTCTTGGCTTTTGAAACGAAAGAATGAAAAGTTACAGCAAAGAATAAA
>NZ_JBIPDD010000009.1:0-13147 GCF_046896035.1 Candidatus Phytoplasma palmae
GGGCTTATTTGAAACCTAATAAGAAATTATTAAGGCGCAATTTTTCTATTCGCATTCTAGCGCTTGCAAGCGTGCAGGTTCAAGTCCTGTCACCCGTACCATATAAATAAAAAAAGGGGATATGATGTAACGGCAGCATAACGGTCTCCAAAACCGCTTGTTCGGGTTCAAATCCTGATATCCCTGCCATTTATAATTTTTTAAAATTTTAATTTTAAAATATAAAAAGAATATAAAATAAATTATAAATATAAAAAAAAGAAAGTTTATAATAAACTTTCTTTTTTTTATATTTATTTATTTTTTAACAAAAAAATTGAAATCTTCATCTTTAAGGCTTTCTGATTTCATTTTTTGATAACCGTTTCCTTTCATAGAGAAATTATCCATTGTTTTAGTTTCAGTATTTAATCCATTAATTATTACAGGATTTACTTGTTCTTGCGGAAACTTTTGATCAAAACCTAAATTCATTAACGCTTTATTAGCGTTATAACGAACAAAAATTTCTACATCTTTTACTAAATTAACTTCATTGTATAAAATATAAGTTAATTCTTTTTGTTCGTGATAAAGTTTTTCTAAAAATTTATTCATCCAATTTTTTAAATTATTTTTAGTTTTTTCATCAAAATTATAATATAATTCTTTAGCTAATCTTGCTATATATAATCCGTGAACTGACTCATCTCTTATAATAAGATTAATTATTTCTCCAGCTTGCATTAACATTCCTATGCCGTAAAAATATAATGGATAATAAAATCCGCTATAAAATAACCAAGTTTCTAGAAAAACAGATGCTACCATGCTTTTCCATTTTATTTGATTAAACAAATCATTATCAAAAATATTATCTTGATTTTTTTTCATTATTATAATATTTTTTTCTAATTTTTCATATATGTCAACAATATAATTTAATATATTTTGTATATTTTTTTGTTTTTCTCCCCATGAAAACAATTTTTCAATTTCTTTTTTATTTAAAAAAGTTGTAAATATATTTGAATAACTTTTAGCATGAACTGCATTTTCCATAGCTCCCATAAAATTTAAAGTAGCTTTTTTTTGATGTTCGTGTGGCAAACAAGAGCGTAGAATGACTGGCATACCTATATCTCCTTGATATGTATCTAAAAAAGTCAAAACTAAAAGATTTCTTGAATAAGATTTTTTTTCTTGTGGGGATAAATTATTCCATATATTTAGATCACTTTGTAAACTAATATCTTCAGGACGCCAAAATTGACTTAAATTTTGTTCATAAAAATGTTGAGTATAACTATCTTCCAATTTATTCCAATTAGCTCCGTGATATACTAATTTTTTATTATTTTTCATATTACAACACCCCTTATATTTATTTTTTTTAAATTAAATTATTATGTTTTTGGATTTTATTTTTTAATTCTTCTAATACTTTTACGTTTTTATTTAAAAAATCTTTAACTTTTTCTCTGCCTTGTCCTATTTTTTGATCTTTATAGTTATACCAAGAACCGTTTTTTTGGATTAAGTCTAATTCAATAGATAGATCTAATATTTCTCCTGTTTTAGAAATTCCTTCTCCATATATTATTTCCAAACTAGCTATTTTAAAAGGCGATGAAACTTTGGATTTTACTATTTTAACATTAGATTTAAAACCTATAATTTTATTTTCTTCTTTTAAAAATTCTGTTTTTCTAATATCTAACCTTAGAGATGAAAAATATTTTAATGCTTTTCCGCCTGGAGTTATTTCTGGGTTACCATAAACTAAACCAACTTTTTCTCTTAATTGGTTTATATATATAACAGTTGTATTAGTTTTAGAAATTATAGTAGATTGTTTTCTCATTGCTTGACCCATCATTCTAGCATGTAATCCCATAAAAGAATCTCCAATTTCACCTTTTAGTTCAGCTTCAGGAGTTAAAGCTGCCACTGAATCTACTACTATTAAACTCATAATTCCGCTTTTAATTAATTGTTCTACTATATCTAAAGCTTTTTCTCCTGAATCTGGTTGAGAAATTATAAAGTTATCTAAATCAACTCCAATTTTTTTAGCATAATTAGGATCTAAAGCATTTTCTACATCTATAAATGCTACGTTTCCTCCTGATTTTTGTGCTTCTGCTAACATGTGCAATGCGAGAGTTGTTTTACCTGAACTTTCGGGTCCAAAAATTTCAATAATTCTTCCTTTTGGTATGCCTCCTATTTCTAACGTTATGTCTAAATTTAAAGATCCTGTAGAAATAACTTGTATAGGATTTATGTTTTTTGAATTTAATTTCATAATGCTGCCTTTACCAAAACGTTTTTCAATATTTTTTAATGTCTCTTCTAAAATATTTTTATTTATTTCGTTATTCATTATTTTGTTTAAAAATTCCTTTGTAATTATATTTTATAGTTTTTTATTATTTTATTTTGTTATTTTTTTTTGTAGAAATTTACTAAAATAATTTTAAAATTTTTTATTATGTATTCTAACCCTGATAGTATAATCAAAATAATATTTGTTATTAAAAAGAATTTTAATATATTGATTATTTTTATTTGAAAAAATATTATATTGTTAAAATATTTTTCTATCATATCAGAAAATAATAATAAAATTATTGAAAAAAAAGTAAAAAAAGTTTTGGCTTTACCAAGAAAAGAAGCAGAAATAATATTTTTTTGTTCAAAAGCTATTAAACGAACACCCATTATTAGAAAATCTCTAATTATGTTAACAATTAAAACACTAATAATAAAATATTCTATATTTTTATTGCTTTTATAATCATTTAATAAAACTCTGTTTTTACACAATATGTATAAATAAAAAAAAGAAATGATTACTAATAATTTATCAGCTATTGGATCGAAAAATTTTCCGAAAATAGTTTGTTGTTGAAATTTTCTTGCAATATAACCGTCTAAAAAATCTGTTATTGAAGCCAAAATAAAAATCATTCCAAACCAAAATTTAAATAATTTAAATGCATTTATATCATTTGTAATGTTTTTTTCATATTTAAGATATAAAAAAGGCAACAAACAAAAAACTAAAAAAATTCTAAAAATAGTAATTAAATTAGCTGATATTTTTATTAATTTTTTCATATTTTGATTTTCTTTCATAATTATTTTTTTATATAATTTTTTTAAGAAAATAACATTATTTAATTAACAAATAAATATTATTTATCATTTTTAAAATTTATATTTTTAATTATTTTTTCAGTTTTTTATTATTTAGGTAAAATTAATGTTGTTACATCATCAAATAAAAATAAAATTTTAATTTTTTTTTATATAAAATGATACAATTATATATATAAATTTATATTTTTTTATTTTTTGTGAATAAATTCAAAAAAATACAAAAATAACGAAATATAGATAAAAAATAATTTTTTTAATATTTTTCAATAATTTTACTTAATATTAATTATTCAAAATAACAATATGATTATTTTTATAAATAAACTATATAATTATTATAACATTTATGGTGTTAGTGAAAAAAATTAATTTATAAAAAGATTTAAAAAAGACAATATTTTTGATTAAAAAATTGGATTTTATTGTACAATAAAGTTTAAAATAGATTTAAATTAATATGCTGTAATATGTTATAATTATATGTAAAAATATTATTAGTTTGTCTGTTTGAAACTTTTTAAAAATTATTTAAAATAAATTAATTTTATTATGTTCTTTTTTCTTTTTTAGAAGAAAATAAATGAAATAGAAAAATATTTATAAAATTTTTTTATTTTAAATTTTTTTTAATTGTTTTTTAAAGGTAAAGAATAAATTTATTAAAAAAAATTATTAAATAAGTAAAAAAAATTAAAATAAAGAAAAATAAAAAAGAAAAGGGTATAAAATAATGGCTAATATAAAAAAACAAAAAAAACGTAATAAAACTAATGAAAAAAGAAGGCTGAAAAACGCTTCTTTTAAATCTTCTATTAAAACTGTTGTGAAAAAATTTAAGAAATCTATCATTTCAGGAAAAAAAGAAGAATCTTTGGCTTATTTGAATATTATTAATAAAAAGTTAGATAAAAGTTTAAGTAAAGGTATTTATCATTCTAATTTTGTATCTAGAAATAAATCTAATTTCACTAAGTTGTTTAATGATAGTAATAAAAATAAATTAAAAAATTAATTTTTTAAAAATTTATTTTGTATATTTTATTTTTTTTCAATATAATATTTAGAAAAATAAAATTTTAAAATTTTTTTCTGTTAAATTATAAATTTATAAGTTATAAAAATATTTTAGATTTTAGAGTTTTTTAAAAATTTATTAAAACTAAAAAAGGCTGTTTTATGTTAGAATTAAAATTTATTCTTAAAAATATTGATTTTGTTATAGAAAGACTTCAAGAAAGAAAAATTAATGTTGAATTTATAAAAAATCTTATTCCTTTAAGTGAAACTAGAAAGAATTTAATTTCTAAAATAGAAAAATTAAGATTTAAAAAGAATATTTCATCAAGAAATTTTTCTGATTTACAAAATGAATGTTTTACTGCCGAGTTAAGACAAGAAGAAAAAAATTCAAAACAAAAAATAAAAGAATTAGAAAAAGAATTACA
The DNA here is from genome assembly GCF_046896035.1 of Candidatus Phytoplasma palmae. Classification (NCBI taxonomy): domain Bacteria; kingdom Bacillati; phylum Mycoplasmatota; class Mollicutes; order Acholeplasmatales; family Acholeplasmataceae; genus Candidatus Phytoplasma; species Candidatus Phytoplasma palmae. The sequence goes on from NZ_JBIPDD010000009.1 coordinate 4,590, forward strand.
ATTAGTAGAAAATCAAATAAATAATATTTTATATAAAATACCTAATTTACCTCATGAATCAATTTTGAAACTAAAAACAAATAAAGAAATATATAAAATTTTAGATTTACCTAAATTTAATTTTAAAATCAAAAATCATATAGAATTAGGTAAGGAATTAGATATTTTAGATTTTTCTCAAGCGGCTAAAATTACAGGTAGTCGATTTGTTGTTTTGAAAGATATGGGAGCTACTTTAGAAAGATCTTTAATTAATTTCATGATAGATTTGAATAAATCTAAAGGATATAGAGAGATAATTCCTCCTTTTATTGTTAACGAAAAATCTATGTTTTCTACTGGTCAATTGCCTAAATTTGAAGAAGAACTTTTTGGTTTTTTATCTAATGGACGAAAGTTTTTTTTAAATCCTACTGCAGAAGTACCTATTATTAATTTACATCGTGATGAAGTTTTGTCTTTTGATCAATTACCTTTGAAATATGTGGGTTATACTACTTGTTTTAGGCAGGAATCTGCTGCTGCTGGAATTAATACAAGAGGTTTATTTAGGCAAAAGCAATTCAATAAGGTTGAATTAGTTCAATTTGTTGATCCTCAAAATTCTTATATTTTTTTAAAAAAAATGTTAGAAGATTCTGAAGATATTTTGAAAAAGTTAAAATTACCTTATAGAGTTTTAATTTTATCTCCTGATGATTTAGGTTTTGGAATGTCTAAAACTTATGATATCGAAGTTTGGTTGCCTGGACAAAATAAATATCGTGAAATAGCTTCTATTAGTAATTCTGAATCATTTCAATCTAAACGTGCAAATATTAAATTTGTTAACAATAATGAAAAAGGACAATATGTTCATATTTTAAATGGTTCCGCTTTAGCTGTAGGCAGAACTATGATTGCTATTATGGAAAATTATCAAAATCCAGATGGTAGCATTACAGTACCTGAAGTTTTACGTAGTTATATGAAAAAAGATATTATTAAAAAAAGTAATAAGTAATTTTTCTAAAAGTTAAAATTTTTCATTTTTATATAATTATTTTTATTTTAAAATTAAATTAATATTTTATGGTAATATTCACCAAGGAAGAAATTATGAAAAACATACAAAATCAATTAAAAAAAATAAGTATTGTGCATATTATTTTAATTATTTTATTAATTGGACTATTAATGTCTTTTTATGAAAAATTTAATAAAAATCAAAATTTACATAATCCTTTAGAAATAATTCATTTTTTGGAAAGTGAAGGAAATGATGGGGAAGTTATTGTTACAAGAATAACGCCTGTTTTAGTTTCTTCTTTTCCTCAAATGTATAATTTAAATGTTGATTACAGAAGAAAGGATAATCTTAAATTAGAGACTAGATCTTATAATTTAGTGGATAATAATTTATATAATAAAATTTGCGAAACTGTTCTAAATAAAAAATTTTATTATAAAATGGATGCTGTTTTGGAACCAGAAGATCCTTATTGGGGATTTAGTCCTTTATTTACTGCAGGGCGTTTTTGTTTTCATATAATTATTGCTTATTATATTTATACTATTTTAAGAACTACAGCAGGACAATTTATGGATCAGTTTGTAGATAAAACTAAAACTAATCAAAAAAGAAATATTTCACAACAACCTACTTTAACTTTTGATCAGATTGCAGGTGCTGATGAAGAAAAAGAAGAAATGCAAGAATTAGTGGATTTTTTAAAAAATCCTAAAAAGTATTCGGATATGGGTGCTAGAATACCTAAAGGAGTATTATTATCTGGTCCACCTGGCACTGGTAAAACTTTATTAGCTAAAGCTTTAGCTGGAGAAGCAAAAGTTTCTTTTTTTGCTGTTTCTGGTTCAGAATTTGTAGAAATGTTTGTTGGTGTTGGAGCTGCTCGTATCAGAAACTTGTTTCAAACAGCTCAAAGAAATGCTCCTTGTATAATTTTTATTGATGAGATAGAGAGTGTTGCTAGAAAAAGAGGGTTGACTTACGGTAATAGCGAACAAGAACAAACTTTAAATCAATTGTTAATTGAATTAGATGGATATAATCAAAATATAGGAGTTATTGTTATAGCTGCTACGAATCAGCCTAATTTTTTAGATCCTGCTTTATTAAGACCGGGTAGGTTTGATCGTCGTTTTACGATTAGTTTGCCTAGTGTTAAAGATCGTGAAGCTATTTTAAGATTACACGCTATGAATAAAAAACTTGCAGATGATGTAAATTTAGAAGATTTAGCTAAACAAACTCCTGGTTGTAGTGGCGCTCAATTAGAAGGAATTTTAAATGAAGCAGCTTTATTAGCTACAAGGAACGGAATGTTTGTTATTGATAAAAAAATCATTAGCGAAGCTTTAGATCGTATTTTATTAGGACCTGCTAAAAAAAGTAGAAAATATTCTCAAAAAGATAAAAAAATGGTTGCTTTTCATGAAGCTGGACATGCAGTTGCTTGTTTAACATTACCAGATGCTAAAAAAGTTCACAAAATAACTATTATTCCTAGAGGTCATTCTGGTGGTTATAATTTAATGTTAGATGATGAAGAAACTTTTTTCTTATCTAAAAAAAAGTTATTAGTGGAAATTGCTGTTTGTTTAAGTGGTAGAGCTGCTGAAGAAATTTTTTTAGATGATATTTCTAATGGGGCTAGTGAAGATTTTAGAGTTGCTACAGAAATAGCTAGAATGATGGTGACCAAATTTGGTATGAGTGTTGTAGGTTTAACTCAATTTTCTCAAGACGGACAACAATTTCAAAAAAATTTTTCAGATCCTAAAGCTTTAGAAATTGATCAAGCTATTCAAAATATTATAAGTGAATGTTATAAATTAGCTAAAAAAACTGTTTCTGAAAATAAAGAACTTTTATTTAAAATTGTAGAATATTTATTGGAAATCGAAACTCTAACGCAAAAAGATATTAATGAAATATATAATACAGGTAAAATTAAATGGTTTGAGGAAGAAAAAAAAAATCATTCTAAAGTTAATAAAAACATTATAGAAGATTTCGATAATTCTTCAAAAAAAGAACATAATACAAATCAAATAGAAGATCAAAAAAATGATGATAATAATAAAAAATCTGAAATTGAAGATTATGGTGATTTAGAATAATATTAAGTTTTATTTTGTTAACAAAATAAAACTTAATTTTTATAATTTTCATAGTGTTTTTAAATATAATTAATAAAAAAATAGGATTATCATAATAATGATAGAATTTGTTATTTCACAAAAAGAACAAAATTTACGTTTAGATTTATTTTTATCTAATAAACTCAATATTAGTAGAAATAAATGTCATTTTTTTATTGATTCAGGAATGGTTTTAGTTAATAAAAAAAAAATTAAAAAAAGTTATCTTTTAAAAAAAAATGATTTACTAACTTTTTATAAAAAAAAAGAAATTATTGAAAATAACGAAATAGAACCTATTAATCTTAAATTAGAAATTGTTTATGAAGATGAATATTTAGCTATTATTAATAAACCTTATGGTTTGATAGTTCATCCTTCTCCTAGTTTTTCAGGAATTACTTTAATTAATGGTTTATTTTATCAAATTAAAAGTTTACGAAAATTACCTGGTAATAGGCCTGGAATTGTGCATCGTTTAGATAAAGATACCACAGGATTAATTATTATTGGTAAAACTGAAGAAGTTATTATTAAAATTCAAAAACTTATACAAAAAAGAAAAATTAAAAGAATTTATTTTGCTTTAATTCATGGTTTTTTAGCAGATACAGGTAAAATAGATTTACCTATCAGAAGAGATTGTCATAATCGCCTTAAGATGTCTGTTTCTTCAAACGGAAAACCATCTATTACTTATTTTAAAACTTTAAAGAAATTTAATGATTTTTCTTTATTAGAATTACAATTAGAAACCGGAAGAACTCATCAAATTCGAGTTCATCTTTCTTTTTTGAAACATCCCATTTTGGGAGATATTTTGTATGGCAGAAAAGATAAACTAAAAATAAGACAGTTATTACATGCTAAGAAATTATCTTTTCAACATCCTATTACAAATGAAGATTTACAATTTGAAATACCTTTACCTTTACATTTTAAAAATTTTTTAGAATTTTTAGAGTCTTCAAAAAATAATAGTTGTTAGATTTTTGTATAAAATAAAAAATATTTATGATAAAGATAATTTTTAATATAACTTTAAACATAATAAAGGACAAAATATGTATTTTGAAATTATTCAAACAAAAATAAAAAGAATTTTAGAATCAAAATATGATATTAATATATCTTTGCGACAAAATATAAAAGATGATATTTTTGATTTATGTTTGCCTTTGTTTTCTTATAAGAATAAATTTCAAATAAGTTTTCTGGAAATATTTGAAAAATTTAAAAAAGAAATTATTTCTTTAGAAGAAATAGAAGATATTTTTTTTCAAAATGGTTTTTTAAACATCAAGTTAAAAAAAAAAAACATTAATAAAGATATTTTAATGAATGTTTTGAAATTAAAAAAAAATTATGCGCAAAAAAAGGATAACAAAAAAGTTATTATTTTGGATTATTCTTCTCCTAATATTGCTAAAAATTTTTCAATAGGTCATTTACGTTCTACTGTTATTGGCAATTCTCTAAAAAATATTTATAATAAATTAGGTTTTAGGACTATAAGTATTAATCATTTAGGAGATTGGGGAACTCAATTTGGTAAGATGATTTTATCTTATCAAAAATGGGGACAAAAAGAAGATATTATAAACAATCCTATTGATGAATTGCAAAAACTTTATATTCGTTTTCATGAAGAAGCTAATAAAAATGATGTTTTAAATCAGGAAGCTAGAAAAGTTTTTAATCAATTAGAAAATCAAGAAAATAATGTTATTGAGTTATGGAAATGGTTTAAAGAAATTTCTTTAATAGAATTTCAAAAAATTTATAATTTGTTAGGTATAAAATTTGATTATTATATAGGAGAATCTTTTTTTCATAACAAAGCTGTTGAATTATTAAAAATATTAAAGAAAAAAAAAATATTAATATTAGATAAAAAAGCTTATATTGTCCCTTTAGGGGATGAATATCCTCCTGCTTTGATACAAAAAGAAAACGGAAGTACTCTTTATTTAACAAGAGATATAGCTTGCGCTATTTATCGTTATCAAAAATTTAATTTTTATAAATGTTTATATGTTGTAGGAAATGAACAAAAATTACATTATCAACAAATGCAACAAGTCCTTTTAAAAATGGGTTATAATTTGAAATTAGAACATATTAATTTTGGATTAGTTTTAGCTCAAAATATAAAAATTTCTACTAGAAAAAATAATGATTATAAATTGATAGATATAATAAAAAAAGCTTCTTATCAAATACAGAATAAAATTATTAAAAAAAACCCAAATTTAAAAAATTTAGAAGAAATATCTCAAAAAATAGCTATTGGTGCTATTATTTTTAATGATTTGAAAAACGATCGTCATTTGGATATTGAATTTAATTTAAAACAAATGTTACAATTAGAAGGCAATACAGGACCTTATCTGCAATATACTGTTGTTAGATTAGAAAGTATTTTTAAAAAAAATCCAATTTCATTTGATCAAATAAATTTTTTAATTTGGGAAGATATTGAAATTTATTTACAAAAATCTTCTTATTTTGTTTTGATTAAACTAATAGATCAATTTGATGATATTTTAGACAAATCTAAAAATAAAAATATGCCTAGTATTTTAGCTAGATTTCTTATTATTCTGGCTAAAAAAGTAAACCAATTTTATTCCAAAAATAAAATTTTAGTGGATGATCAAAATTTGAAATATTCTAATTTAATATTAATAAAATCAGTTTTGGTTATTTTAAAAGAAGGTTTAAATATTTTAGGAATACCTATTTTAGAAGAAATGTAATATTTTTTTAAAATTAATTTCATGAAATTAATTAATTTTAAAAAAATTCTTAAGGTTGTTAGTTATGTGTTTAGATATTAAACAAAAAATAAAATTTTTAACAGAAAAATTAAATAAAGCTAATTATGAGTATTATCAATTAAATAAAACAACTTTAACAGATCAAAAATATGATTCTTTATTGAAAGAATTAATAATTTTAGAGAACAAATATCCTCATTATAAATTCAAAAATAGTCCTACTTTAAAAGTAGGAGGTTTTGTAAATTATAAATTTAAAAAAATATTACACGAAGAACCTATGTTATCATTAGATAATGTTTTTGACGAAAAAGGATTAAAAGATTTTTATAAAAGAATATCTAAAAAAATTGTTAATAATTTCGAATTTATTACTGAACTTAAAATAGACGGAGTTGCTATTAGTTTAAAATATGAAAAAGGTATTTTAATTTATGCAACTACTAGAGGTAATGGAACTGAAGGAGAATTAATTACTGATAATATTAAAACTATTAAAGATATTCCTTTAAAACTTAATCAACCTATTGATTTACTTGTAAGAGGAGAAATTTTTTTTGATAAAAATAATTTTGAAAAATTAAATAATTTGCAAAAAATTAATAAAAAAATTTTGTTTTCTAATGCTAGAAATGCTGCTTCAGGAACTTTAAGGCAATTAGATTCCAAAATTGTATCTCAAAGAAATTTATCTTCTTTTTTTTATTCTATAGTTAAACCTCCTTTTTTTATTAAAACACAAGAAGAAGTTTTAATTTTTTTGAAAAAAATGGGTTTTAATGTAAATCAAAATTATTATGTTACAAAAAATTTTGATGATTTAATTGAAAAAATTTATAAATTTGAACAATTATTAAATCAATTACCTTACAATGTAGATGGAGTTGTTATCAAAGTTAATGAATTACAATTTTATCCTTTGTTAGGGTGCACTTCTAAATTTCCTAGATGGTCTGTTGCTTATAAATTTCATTCAGATACTAATGAGACTATTATAAAAAAAATTTTTTTTCAAGTAGGAAGAACAGGCGCTATAACTCCTATAGGAGAATTAAGTCCTGTTGTTATATCTGGAAGTCTAATTTCTAAGGTATCTCTGCATAATTATAGTTATATTGAAAAAAAAGATATTCGTGAAAATGATTTTGTTTTAATTCATAAAACAGGTTCTGTTATTCCGGAAATAATTTCTATTATAAAAGAAAAAAGAACAAATCAAAAGATTTTTAAAATGATTAAGAATTGTCCTTCTTGTGATTCTTTATTAATCAAAAAAGATGATTATAATGTAGATTATTTTTGTTTTAATGATGAATGTCAAGAGCAAAAAATAAAAAAAATAATTCATTTTGCGTCAAAGGAAGCTTTGGATATTAATTTTTTAGGAGAAAAAAATTTAATTTTGTTATTTCAAAAAGGATTTGTTAAAAAAATTTCAGACTTGTATAAATTAAAAGATTTTTTTCCTCAAATAAAAAAATTACATAATTTTGGTAATAAAAAAATAAATAATATTCTAATTTCTATAGAAAATAGTAAATATAAATCTTTTGAAAAAATTTTATTTGGTTTAGGAATAGAGAATGTAGGAATAAAAGTTTCTAAATTATTAGTTGAAAAATTTAAAAATATTGATAATATAATTACATCTTCAATTCAAGAAATTTTAGAAATACCTTCTTTAGGGCATAAAATAGCTACAAGTGTTTATAAATATTTTAAAAATGAAAAAAATTTACAAGAAATTAATTTATTAAAAAAATATAATATTAATTTTTCTTCACAAGAAAACAATCAAAAAGAATATTTTGCATATAATAATGTTTTTTATAAAAAGAAAATAGTTATAACAGGAGTTTTTGTTAATTATTCTAGAAAAGAAATTATAAATATTTTGGAAAAACATAACGCTTATATTGTAAAATCAGTTTCTTCTAAGACAGATTATTTAATTTATGGAAAAAATTTTGGTTCTAAATTTCAAAAAGCTGTTGATTTATCTATTCCTATTTTAAATGAAAAAGAATTTTTTAATATTTTGGATATAAATAATTTTTCAAAAAAGGTTGAAAAAAATTAAATGAAAAGCATTGGTATTGATTTAGTAGAAATTAAAAAAATTAAAAAAATAGGTATAGATAAATTTGTTAATCGTATTTTTTCTCCTTCAGAAAAAGTTATTTATTCGCAAATTAGTAATTTAAAAAGAAAATACAGTTTTATAGCAGGTAGATTAGCAGCTAAGGAAGCTATTTTTAAAGCTTTTCGAAAAGGTAATTTAAAAAATAATTATTCCGATTGGTCTATTTTAAATGATGAAAAATTTGGATTTCCTTATGTAGAAGGACCTTTAGAAGAAAAAAAAATTATGATTTCTATTACTCATACTGAAAATTATGCTGTAGCTTTTGTTATTTTATTTGTTAATTTATAAATTTTTTATAATTTTTCAATAAAAAAAGAGTCCTTAAGACTCTTTTTTTATTGAATATTGTTTTTTATTTTATTTTTTTAGATTTTTTATAAAAAACTATTAAATACAAAATTATTTGTATTGAAAAAATAATAAATAAAATATTATCGAGATAGAATTAGACCGTTTTTCTATTACTAGATATTAATCTAAGCCCCTCA
>NZ_JBIPDD010000010.1:0-12012 GCF_046896035.1 Candidatus Phytoplasma palmae
GAGGGGCTTAGATTAATATCTAGTAATAGAAAAACGGTCTAATTCTATCTCGATTGGTTAAGCAAGTAAAAACTTTGAGGTTAATAATAACTGGCAAAAATAAAATTGTAAATCAACCGAAAGTTGATGAAAATAATTATCATTTTAATTCTTTAAACGCTAACGCTTTTCCAACGATGGTGACAGCTACAGCTTAAAGAATTAATATAAATTATATAATTTATATTTTTAAACTGAGTTTTTTAATTTTAAATTATTTTTTGTAATTAAAAAAATAAATTTTTATTTTTAAATAATTTTGTTTGTTTTTAAAAAAACAAAATAAATATGTAGAAGAATTGAAATAAAATTAGCTTTGTACAGGGGTTCGACTCCCCTCATCTCCACCATTTAAAAAATATTTTTTTTATTTATTAATTAAAAAAAATAATTAAAGGATTTTTTATATTTTTAAAAATTTAATTTTATTTTATATTTTTGTATAAAATTTTTATTTAATCATTTTTTTTAATATATAAAAAAAAGATATTTTAATTTTTTTATAAAATATCTATTATTAATAATTTAATTTTTTTATTTATTTATTTTTTTATATAAAATTTACAAAATCTTTTTGTTTTAATTTGAAAACAGAATTTGTTTTATAATTTGATTTTATTGTTTTATTTATAATTTTTTCTTTTTTCCCTATTGCTATTAATATTAATGGTAAATAATCTTTTGAAATTAATAAAGATTCATTAATTTTTTCAAAATCACAACCTCCCATAAAACATATATTGTAATTTAATTTTTGAGCAACTAGCGCAAAATGTAAAGCAATTAAACCTCCTTCAAAAGATGTTTCGTTTTGTAATCTGTTTTTATTAATTTTTTGATAATAATTTTTAATATTTTCTAATATAATTTCTTTTTCTTTTTCATTGATTTGATTGTTTAAAAATTTTTTTTGGTAAATATATTTACTTAATTTAATTTTTTTTAAACAACAACAAAGTAAAATTATAGCTGAACTTGTTTCTAATTGTGTTTTATTACCTATTAAAATTTTTTTTAATTTATTTTTATTTTCTTGACTTTCTATTATAAAAAATCTCCATGGTTGTAAGTCAAAAGAAGAAGGAGTGAAGCGAATTTCTTCAAAAATTTTATCCCAAATTTCTTTTGGAATTTTATGATTTTTTTTAAATGATCTAACTGTTTCGATTTGCATTTTTTATTCCTTAATATTTTAAAAATTAATTATTTATCAGTTTATTTTACAATAAATAATTTTTTTATCTTTTTTTCCAAAAATTAAAATTAAAATTTTTTACAAAAATATTATTATCATAAAATAAATTTTTGTTATATATTAATATTTTATTATTAAAATTAATAATAGAATAATAAAAATTAAAAAAATATAAAAAAGAAAAATAAATTTATGTCAAGATTATTTAAAATTATTCCTTCTAATTTTTTTCAATTGTTTGCTTCACCTAATAAAGATATTTATATAGATTGTCTTTTAATTTTAGAATCATTAGCTAACGAAGATAAAGAATTAAATATCCAAAAAAATTTAGCAATAGATGTTTTAGAAAAATATTTTGATGATAAAGTTAAAATTTTTTTAGAAGAAGAAAATCAAACAGAAATAATAAATGATAATCGTCAAAAAGCTTTCAAAGTTTTAAATAATTTAAAGAAAAACGGTTGGCTAGCAGAAGAAAGGGTTAATCATTGTATTGTTAATTTAAATTTTTTTGATTATAGTTTGGAAATGATTTATTTTTTGAAAAAAATTCTTAATAAAATTAAGCCAGAATCTATTGGAAATATTTATAGTATTTATTCTCTTTTAAAATTGTTTTTATCTGAAAAAAATTATGTTACTTTTAAAGAAGCTTCTTTAAAAACTCAAAGTCTTTTAATAAAATTAAAAGTTTTGAAAGCTAATATTTATCGTTTTTATTATCAATTGACTAATACTAATTTTCATAATAATGTTCAAAATGTGTTAGAACAATTATTATTGGATTATAAAAAAAATTTTTTTGATTCTTCTTATTATTTATTAAAAACTACTGATAATTTTTTTAAATATCGTAGGCAAATAAATTTTTTTTTGCAACAAATTGATGATGAACCTAAATATATACAATTACTTACTGAACAATTTAAAATAATAAATAGTGTTTCTGAAGAGGATTCTTATAACAATATAATAAATGAATTTAGAACTATAAAAGATAATTTACAATTAATAGACCAAATTATGGTTGTAATAGATCAAAAAAATGAACAATATTTGCAAATTGCTTGTGAAAAGATTTTATTTTTTGAAAATAAAAAAAATAGTATTAAATATATTTTATATGATGTTATTAAGATGGTTCTTAAAGAAAATAAAATAAATAATGATTTTTTTAATCTTTGCGAAATTAAAAATTTAGATAAATTTTCTTTATATAAACCTAGAGCACAAAAATCTAATTTAATTGTTTCTTCGATAGATTTATTGTCTATAGAGATGAAAAATAATTTAAATAAAAAGAAAAAAATTTTTTTAGAGAGAGATTATTTTTACGATAAAAAAAATATTAATATATTTGTTAAAAAACTTTTGAATTCTACTAAAAATCCTTTCAAAGCTTCTGAAATGTCTTTAAGTAATGATAAGGATATATCTAGACTTATTTTGATTTATCTTTTTTCTGGTTCTGTTTTTAAAAACAATAATATTTATCAAATTCAAGCTTTAAATCAAAGAGTTACTTGTAATAATGTTACTTTTTCTAATTTTTTAATTTTTTTAAAACCAAAAAATAATAATAAACATTAGAGAAGAAATAATATTTTTTAAAAATAAATTCATGTAAAATTTTAAATATTTAAATTATATTTTTTTTTTTATATAAAAAAATTTTTTATATTTTTAATAATATATAATATTGATAATGTAAAATAATATGTAGAGATAGAGAGGAAGATTTTTTTATACAATAATGCAAAACGAAAATAAAGATAAAAAATATTATTTTAAAATATCTATTTTTTTTTCTTTTATTATTATATTTTTTTTGTTTTTACTATTAAAATACAAGATAAAAATACAATTAGATAATGTTGAAAAAAAAGATGATTCTTTTTATGAGGAAATTTATTATAAAAAAAGTACAAATAAAAAAGAAGATAATGTTTTAAATTCTTTATCTGAAACAACAAAAAAAGATGAAAAATTAAATGATGATATCGATAAAAAAAACTCTTTTATTAATGATAATGGTAAATTAAGTTCTAAAAGCGATTCTCTTTTATCTTTTTCTATCGAAGAAAAAAAGAAATTTGATGATAATAATTCAATAATAAAAAAAAGAAAAATAAATGATTTGGATCGTTTTTCTAGTGTTGTTCCTCATAAATTTTCGTCTCCTTTTTATATAGGAAATGAAATACATAATAATGTTGGTCATATTGGTTTTGAAAAATATAGAAATTATAATACTGTTGATTTTAATCAACAAAATCAAACAAATGACAACAATCAAAATAATAATATAGACAAACAAGAATCTTCAGAACGACATAATGTTGTTGATAGTAATAATAGTGAAATTTTAACTAATGTTTCTGTTCCAACTTCGAGTAAGGTTGATTTTCCTGCACAAGAAAAACAGGCCTTTTCAGGGAAAGATAATATTTATGATACCAATGTTGGTAAATTTATACCTAATCCTTATGTTCCAAATTTGTTTCCGACTTCTGCTATGGATAATTTGAATTTACACAATCAAAAAGATGATAATGTTTTAGACAAAAAAGCATCTTCAGGCAAAGATAAAGAAAATATTTCTGATAGCAATAATAGTAAAATTTTAACTAATGTTTCTGTTCCTTCTTCGAGTAAGGTTAATTCGCCTGCACAAGATAAAAAAGATGATAATGTTTTAGACAAAAAAGCATCTTCAGACAAAGATAAAGAAAATATTTCTGATAGCAATAATAGTAAAATTTTAACTAATGTTTCTGTTCCTTCTTCGAGTGAGGTTAATTTTCCTGCACAAGATAAAAAAGATGATAACGTTATAGAAAAAAAATCATCTTCAGGAAGAGATAATATTTCTGATATCAATAATATTGACAAATTAACTAATATTCCTAATACGTCTTCGTCTTCTTCTAATAAGGATGTTGTTCCTGAGCACGATCAAAAACATCATCATATCAATGTAGAAAAAAAATCATCTATAGCAAGAGATAATATTACTAATTCTAATATTAACAATAGCCAAATTAAGCCTAATGTTGTTGTAGAAACTTCTAATTCTGTTGCACCTTCTTATAATAAGAGCGTACATGAAAAAGTTGTTTTTTCAAATAAAATTTATCCTGTTATGTTTCGTGAATCGTGAATGAACAGGATTTATTTATAAGTAGTGTATGTGAAAAAATAGTACTTATGTTATAAAAAATAAAGTAAAAACTCAACTATAATCCAAATAATAATTTAATAAATTAAATTTTAAAATATTTTTATATTTATATTTTTTTATTTTACTTTTTTAATTTTATTTAAAAGCAATTAAAGGAATTAAATTAAGTGATTATTAATAAATGTATTTTTGTGAAAAGTATTGATAATTTAAAAAATCGTCCTATACCTGTTTTAAAAGAAATTTTTTTAATCGGAAGAAGTAATGTTGGTAAAAGTTCTTTTATTAATGCTTTAACTAATAGAAAAAAAATATCTTTTGTTTCGAAAAATCCTGGAAAAACTATGTATTTAAATTATTTTTTATTAAATGAATCTTTTTATCTTGTAGATTCTCCTGGTTACGGTTATATAAAAAAAAGTAAAAAAAAAATAAATAATATGATCAATATTTTGAATAATTTTATTCAAAATAATTTTTCTATTAAAATAATTTTTCAAATAATCGATTTTAAAGTTGGACCTACTCTATTAGATTTAAAAATATATAAAATCTTAAAAGATCTTAATTTTTTTGTTATTTTGATCTTAAATAAAAAAGATAAAGTTCTTAAAAATAAAGTATTTTCCAGATTGAAAGAAATTCAAAAGATATTTTTTGATTTAAATATAATGGATATTCCTATGTATTTATTTTCTTGTAAAACAAAAGAAGGTTTAAATGAAATTGTTCGAGTAATTTTTGATAAAATAACGACATAAGTTTATAAATATTTTTTTTTTAAAAAAGTTAATTTAAATATAAAATTTTTTTTTAATTTTTTAAACAAAAATGATTTTTTTAAATTTAATTATTTTTGTTTATTTTACTAACTAGATAACTAGAGGATAATTAAAATAAAATGAAAAAAAAATATGATTTTCTAAATATAGAAAAAGGAAGATATAAAATTTGGTTAGAAAAAAATTATTTTGAAACTGAAAAAAAAAATAATAAACCGAATTTTACTATTGTGATTCCTCCGCCCAATATTACTGGAAAATTACATTTGGGTCATGCTTGGAATAATGTTTTACAAGATATTCTTATCAGAAGAAAAAAAATGTTAGGGTTTAATGTTCTTTTTTTGCCTGGAATGGATCATGCCGGAATAGCTACTCAAAGTAAAATAAAACAAAAATTAAAACAAGAAGGTTTTTTAGAAAAAGATTTAACTAAAGAAATTTTCTTAAAATATGCTAATTTATGGAAAAAAAAATATGCTGAAAATATTCGTTCTCAATGGGCTCGTTTAGGTTTATCTTTAGATTATAAAAATGAAAAATTTACTTTAGACAAAGAATTATGTAAAGTTGTTGAAAAAGTTTTTATAAAATTGTATAAAGAGAATTTTATTTATCGTGATTATAAAATTATTAATTGGGATTCTGTTTTACAAACAACTTTATCTAATGTGGAAGTTTCTTATAAAGAAATTGATGGAAAGTTATTTTATTTAAAATATTTTATTTCAAAAAATAAAAACGAAATAAAAGAAAAAATTGAAAATAATTTTTTTTTAGAAGTTGCTACTACAAGGCCTGAAACTATTTTTGCGGATCAGGCTTTAATGATTAATCCTTCTGATAAAAGATATAAAGATTTAGTTGGAAAAAAATTTTTTATTCCTAATACAAAAATTGAAATACCTCTTATTAGTGATGAATCAGTTGATATTAATTTTGGTACTGGAGTTGTAAAAGTTACTCCTGCTCATGATGAAAATGATTTTAAAGTAGGAAAAAAAAATAATTTAAAAAATATAAGTTGTATTAATAAAAACGGAACAATGAATGATAATGCATTAGAATATAGAAATTTAAAAATTTTAGATTGTAGAAAAAAATTAATTGAAGAATTAAATTTAAAAAATTTTGTTGCAAAAATAGAAGATTATAAACATTCTGTAGGAATTTCAACTATTTCTGGATCAATGATAGAACCTCGATTATCTTTGCAATGGTTTTTAAAAACAAAACAATTATCTTTATTTTGTCTAAAACAACATAAAATTAATTTTTTCCCTAAAAGATTTCTTAATATTTTTAATAATTGGTTAAAAAATTTTGAAGATTGGTGTATTTCGCGTCAATTATGGTGGGGACATCCTATTCCTGCTTGGTATAAAAATAATGAAATTAAAATACAGTCTGAAGATCCTGGGAATGGATTTGTTAAAGAAAAAGATGTATTAGATACTTGGTTTTCTTCTTCTTTATGGCCTTTAAGTGTTTTAGGATGGAATAATGATAATAATGAATTTTCTTTATTTGAAAATCGTTTTCCTTTAGATGTTTTAGTAACTGGATATGATATTTTAACTTTTTGGGTTTCAAAAATGGTTTTGCAAAGTATGTATTTAACCAATCAAATACCTTTTAAAGATGTTTGTTTGCATGGTTTGGTTAGAGATATTAAAGGAAAAAAAATGTCTAAATCTAAAGGTAATGGAATAGATCCTATTCAAATAATTAATAAATATGGAACGGATTCTTTAAGATGGTTTTTATCAACTAATTCTTCTGTAGGTTCTGATTTGTATTTTGATGAAAAAAAAATAAAAAATAGTTGGAATTTTATTAATAAAATTTGGAATATTAGTTTTTTAATTAAAAATAATATTTTTACGAATAAAACTAATTTTAAAAAAGAATCTTTATTATTACCTGAAAAAGCTTTATTAACAAAATTATGTCAATTAATTAAAAAACATAATTTTTTATACGATGTTTATGAATTTAATACTATAGGACATGAATTGTATCATTTTATTTGGGAAGAATTTTCTAATTGGGTTTTAGAATTTTTAAAATTTTCTTTAAAAGAAGACAAGAAGAATAGCAATTTAAATACTCATAAATTTTTATTATACATTTTAAAAAGTATATTGAAATTATTACATCCTTTTATTCCTTTTGTTACTGATTTTATTTACGAAAATTTGACTAATAAAGAATCTATTTTACATTCTCAATGGCCTAAGTTAGATTATAATGATCAAGAATCTTTAAAAGAATTTAATTGTTTAAAAAAAATAATTATTCAAATGAGAAATTTTAGACAAAATTATCAACTATCTTCTAAAGAATTATTAAAATTAT
Source organism: Candidatus Phytoplasma palmae (assembly GCF_046896035.1). NCBI lineage: Bacteria > Bacillati > Mycoplasmatota > Mollicutes > Acholeplasmatales > Acholeplasmataceae > Candidatus Phytoplasma > Candidatus Phytoplasma palmae. Next base: position 7,559 of record NZ_JBIPDD010000010.1, read on the forward strand.
ATATTCAAGCTCCTAAATTACAAATTCAAAAATTGGAAATTTTGATAATTCCTTTAAAAAAATTTTTAAAAGCTTCTGAAATTGAATTAATTGAAAATATAAAAGATAATAATCAATATTTTTGCTTATTTTCTGAAGAAAATTTTTCTCTTTTTATGGAAAAGAAAATTTTTTTGAATTTAAATAAAGGTAAAATGGAAAATAATTTTTTAGAAAGAAAAAAAAATATTTTATTTGAAATTAAAAGAAGTGAAAATATTTTGAATAATAAAATGTTTTTAACAAAAGCTAATAGTAAAAAAATTCAAGAAGAAAGAGAAAAATATCAAAAATATTTGGATCAATATAACAAGTTAGTAAAAAATAATATTGTAGATGTTGATGAAGAATAATAAATTATTTGATATAATAACCTTACTTTTAAAATAATTTAATTAAATAAAAAATTTGATTATTAATTAATTAAATATTTTTTGTTTTTTAAAAAAAGAAATTTTTTTTACTTTTTTCAGTAGAGATTTTATAAATTTAAAAAATTTTGTCTAAATAGAAAAAAATTAAGAAGATCATATAAAAAAAACACAATTGAGTGCATAATATTTAATACAAAAACATTATGATTTATTAAAATTTTATATTTTATTTATAATATTTTAATTTTTGTATAATTATTTAATTATTATTTTATTTTAATTATTTGATTTTTTTAATATTTTTAACAAGAGGAATATAAACAAATGAAAAAAAAAGATATTTTTGAAATTAGTAGTTTTTCTAAAGAAGAAATATTTAAATATTTTAATACTAGTTTTGAAGGATTAAACACAGAAGAAGTTAAAAAAAGACAAATTTTATATGGTTTTAATAATATTAAAAAAGGTAAAAATTTTTCTTTTATAAAAAAATTTATTAAACAATTTACTTCTTTGTTTGCTATTTTGTTATGGATATCAGGTTTTTTAGCTTTTTTAATTGAAGAAAATGCTATAGCTATATCAATTATTTCAGTAGTTATTGTTAATGGTATTTTTTCTTTTTTTCAAGAACATAAAGCTGATAAAATTTTATCTTCTTTGAGTGAAATGATACCTAAAAAGATTCAAGTTTATAGAGATAATAAAATACAAATTATAGATGTTACTGATTTAACTATAGGAGATTTAATATTTTTGGAAGTAGGAGTTACTATACCTGCTGATGCTGTTTTATTAGAAGCGAATAATTTTTTTGTTGATAATTCTATTTTGACAGGGGAAACTATACCTTTAAATAGAAACGTTATTCCTAATGTTAAAAAAACAAAAGTTATTTCAGAAATATCTAATTTGGTATATGCCGGAACAACAGTATCACAAGGTAGCGCTAAAGCTATTGTTTATGATATTGGAAAAAATACACAAATCGGAGAAGTTTCTAGTTTATCTCAAGATATAAATAAAGGAATAAATACTCTTGAAAAAGAAATACATAAAGTTATTAAAATAATTAGTTTTATTGCTATTATTTTATCTGTAATTGTGTTTTTTATTTGTTTATGGCGTTTTTATGATTCAGAAGTTTCTTGGAAAAAAATTTTAATACCTTCTATAGTTGTAGCTTTAGGTATGTTGGTTGCTAATATTCCTGAGGGGTTATTGCCCACTATTAATTTAAGTTTAGCTATAGGTTCACAAAGAATGGCTAAGCATAAGGCTTTAATTAAACAATTATTTTCAGTAGAAACATTAAATTCTGCAACAGTTATTTGTACTGATAAAACTGGAACTTTAACTAAAAATCAATTAACTTGTAATAAAATAATATTCCCTGATGGTATGATTGAAATTACTGGAAATGGTTTTCAGAAAGAAGGAAAAATTTTAAATTTCAACAATATTAAGTGTAATAAGATTATTAGTAAACTTTTTGTTGCAGCTGTAATGTGTTCCGAAGCAAATTTAATTGATGATTCTAAAAATCTGAAAGATTTTAAAATAGTCGGAAACCCTACAGAAGGTTCATTATTAATTGCTGCTTTCAAATATGGTTTAGATATTAATAAAATTCGCAATAGTTTTTTAACAGAAAAAATAAACCCTTTTTCTTCTGAAACTAAAAAAATGAGTGTTTTGGTTAATAATGTATCACAAAAACATTATGATATTGGAAGTAAATATTTATTTGTAAAAGGTGCTCCAAATGTTCTTTTGGAACAATGTAATGTTCAATATAAAAAAGGAAAAGTTACTGATTTTTCTAAAAAAGAAAAAGAAATGTTTTCCTTTAAAAATGAGCAATTATCGAAACAAGGATATCGTATTTTAGCAATTGCTTATAAAAAAATAGAACAAAAAGATTTTAAAGAAGAAGATATGGTATTCTTAGGTTTTGCTGTTAATTATGATCCTCCTAAAATAGAAGTTCGTGATGCTGTTAAAAAGTTACTAAATGCTGGTTTAAAAATTACTGTTATTACTGGAGATTATGGACCTACAGCTATTTCTATTGGTAAACAAGTTGGCATTATAACTAATGATGATTATATTAACATAGATGGAATAACTTTAGATCAAATGTCTTTTGAAGAATTACAACAAAAATTAAAAACTACAAAACCTATATTTTTTTCTAGAACAACGCCAAAACATAAATTGAAAATTGTAGAAGCATATCGTGCTAACGAAGAAGTAGTTGGAGTAATAGGGGATGGAGTTAATGATATTTTAGCTATGAAAGCTGCTCATATTGGTATTGCTATGGGAAAATCTGGAAAAGATGTGGCTCATAATGCTGCTGATATGATATTATTAGATGATAATTTTTCTACTATACCTAAAGCTGTTTTAGAAGCTAGAGGAATTTACGATAATGTTAAAAAATTTATGACTTATGTTTTTTGTTCTAATATTCCACAAATTTTCCCTATTATTTTTATGGCTTTTTTTCGTGTTCCTCTTTATTTAACTGTTATGCAAATTTTAGCTATTGATTTAATCACAGATTTAATTCCTGCTATTGCTTTAGGCGCTGAGAAACCTAAAAATAATTTATTAAATAAGAAACCTATAACAGATAAAGATCATTTGCTAGATTTTAAATTATTAAAAAGAAGTTATGGTTTTTTAGGAATGATAGAAGGTATATTAACTTTGATTTTTTTCTTATATTTTGGAGGATTAAAATTATATCAACAAGGAATTCCTTTTAAACAAATGTCTCATATGGTTGAATTTAAATTAGCATCTACAATGGCTTTTGGTTCTGTTATTTTTTCTCAAATCGGAAATGTTTTTGCTTGTCGTTCTGATCAACTTTATTTTTGGCAAACAATAAAACAAAAAAATAAACTTTTATATTTTGGTATTTTTTGTGAGATTTTTTTATTTGTTTTAATTTCGCAGTCTTTTTATTCATTAAATGATTTTTTTGGAACACAAAAAATAAATTTTTTTGATTATATTACTTTATCATCTTGTATTTTTATTATGTTATTATTTGACACTATTTATAAATTTTTTTCAAAAAAACAAAATTAATAATAAAGAAAAAGAAGAATAAAAAAAATGAAAATGATTTGTGGTTTAGGTAATCCTGGAGTTGAATTTGAATCAACTCCTCATAATATAGGTTTTATGTTAGTTGATTATTTGTTAGATAAATTTCCAAAAAATATTTTTTTTTGTAAAAAAAAATTTTCTAGTTTGATTTATTGTATGCAAATAAAAGATAAAAAATTTTTATTAGTGAAACCTGAAAGCTATATGAATTTATCTGGAAATGTTATTTATAAAATTATGCAAAAGTATAAGATTAAAAATGATGATATTTTAATCATAAGTGATGATATTTATTTGAATCCTGGTTGTTTTAAAATTAAAACAAAAGGGGGGCATGGTGGTCATAATGGAATAAAAAATATTATTGATAATTTGAAAACTAATGAATTTAAAAGATTAAAAATAGGAGTAGGATATGATGGTATAGTAAAAATAGAGAAATATGTTTTAAAAACTTTGGATAAAGATATTAAAAATAAAATTTTAATTAATTTTCCTTTGTTTTCTGATTTTTTAATTAATTTTGTTCAAGGAATTTCTTTTGAAAAGATAATTAATTCTTTTTGTAAAAATAAAAAAATAAAATAATTTTTTTTTTTAAAAAAATTTTTTTTTTTTTACAAAAAACATTGATTTTTTTAATCAATATGATATAATAAAAGTATAAAAATTGTTTTAAAATTGCTTTTTTATTTTGTTTTTAAAAAATTTTTTTTAACAATTTATTTTTAATATTTTGTTAGTTAATTATTTGTATAATTTAGAATAAAAAAATAAATTTATTAAATTATTTTTTGATTATGTATTAATTAATTATCGATTTAAATTTTTTGATTTGAAACAAGTTGAAATTCGTATATTTATTTTTTATCTTAATTTTAATTCTTTGAAAACTGAAGATGATTTTTTTAATTAAAA
>NZ_JBIPDD010000011.1:0-7233 GCF_046896035.1 Candidatus Phytoplasma palmae
CATTATTTTCAACATAATCATTATCATAATCCATATCCAAAAAATCAAATTCATTAAGAAAAACATGATTTTTTTCTTTCTTTTTTAAAAAAAAGAAATTATTTTTTTTGAATAATTATTATCTTTTTTTATTTTTTTAATAATTTGAAATATTGGTTTTATAGATAGTTTTAGTAGATGATTTCAAAATATTTTTATTGAAAATAAATTTATTGATAAATAAACTTAAGAAGAAAATAATTATAGATAGAAGACAGAAACTTTAATTTAATCGAGAATACTTAAAGGAACCAATTTTTTTTGTTTTTTCTGTGCAAAATTCTTTACTTTTACTTCTTTTAATTTTTCTGAAGTGTTTTTTTCATTTATTTTGAAAGAAAGTTTTTTAGAAAATTTTTTATTTTTTTCTAACCAATAATCATAATCATTATTTTCATCATATTCTTCTTCACAATCACTTTTTGTTTCAAGTTCATCATCAAAACAAAAAGCTTGAAATTCTTCAGGAACAAAATTTTTGCTGCTTTTTGATCTAGTTAAACGACTATCTTGTTTTTGGAAAGATTTTGAATTGTCCAGATTGGAAGATGATGCTCCAAAAACTACTTTTAATGAAAAGAAATTTATTGATAATAAAATTAAAAAGAAAATAATTTTAAATATAAAATTATATAAAATTAAAAATTCTTTTTTACCCTGAACAAAATTATTTATCCCCACCCCTTCTATTGTTTTGATTTTCTTTATTTACAAAATACAAAACCTTTTTCATATCGATTATGTTTGGACTTTTAGAAAATTTTTATTTTTTTATAAGTTATCATTGTAATCGTTATTTTCATCATAATCAAAATAATCTTTTGTAATGAAAATAGATTTACTAACAGAATTAAGAAGAAAATAACTATAGAAATAAATCTATATGAAATTAAAACTTTTTATTTAATTTTTTTTTTTACCTTGAATAAACAAAACTTTTTATTTTTTTTAAATTTTTTTTTTAAGAAAATCTCATAAACATAAAATTAAAATAAAAATTATTCATATAAGGAACTTTTTCTTCTTGCTACAAATTTATTATAACAATTTTTATTATATTTGTTATCAAATTAAATAAATTTTCATAAAATAACGTGAATATTGTGTTTTTTATAAAAAAATCAATTTTTCTAAAATTCTAAAATTAAATTATTTAAAAAAATAAAAAAAAGCTATTTATGTTTTTACATAAATAGCTTTTTTAATAAAATTGAAATTTATTTGATTAAAGTTAAGTTAAATTGTTAAATTAATTTTAATTATTTATACCAAAGACCATTAACTACGCTAGCTATTTCTTTAATCATATGATGTTCTATGTAATCAATAACAAATTGACACTCTGGTTGTTTTATTAATTCTCTTGATTTTAAAACTGATTGATTATAAAGACCATTTGTTATTTTTACAATTAAACCTTGTAATGTATCATAATCAAATTCTGCTTTAACAAAACGGTCTACTTCAACTTCATCCCATCTGTCTACAGATAAAACTTCATCAGTTATGAAATCTGTAGTATGCGTTATAACTGCTCTATGAGTAGCATCTGTGTAAGCATTGAATAATGCCTCAGTTAAGTTGTTAATAGTTTTAGAAGCTGTTAAGTTTACTTTATCTTTTTTAGAAAGAATATCTTTCTGAAAAACTTTAACAGTATCTCCTACAATGCTTCTAGTGTATCTTACAATTTTGTTACCATAATTATCAGTTAAAACTACATCTTTAACTGTAGCTTCTTCTTGACCACTTTGAATGATTTTTCTAAAATCTAATTCAAAAGATGAGTTATTTGTATCTGATTTTGCTTGAATCTCTTTGGATTCGGAACGATCACATTGTTCAATAAAATTGCCTATTTTTTTTTCTTCGTCTGAAGGAACATTATGTTCTGAAACGGCAAAAACAACATTAGGCAATAAGAATAAAATTATTGAAAAAGATAATAAAAGAAACGCTAAAATAGTTGAATAATAATTCAAATTATTATTTTTATTTAATTTTAACAAAATCCTTATAAACCTCCTAATTTTAATATATTTTTTATAAAAATTAGAAAACCAGAAATCTTAAATAAATTTTGTTTTTTATCGAATTTATAATGAATTTAAATTATTTATAAAATTAAAATAACATATGAATAATATTTTTATATTTTTTATTTAATTTTTGGCATAATTGTTTGAAATACTATTTCACTTACTATAAAGAATTCTTTAGAATTATTACATTGGTTATGAATTACGTAAGAATAACTTTCATTTTTTTGTTTATCATGTTTTTCTTCAACATAATCTATAGCGTAATTATTTTCTATATTTGGATCGCATTGTTCATTTATAAAGATTTTTGTTTTTAATTTGACAGAATCATTATTTTTATAATTTGTCAAATCTATTTTTTCGTTATTTTGATTTTCTATTTGAAAAGCAGTGCTTTCTAATGTTATAAATAAATCTTGTCCTTTTTTAACATTTTCATCGTCTTGTGTAATGTTTTCTGAAACTGCTTTTTCAATAAAATTACAAACTACTTTTTTCAATTCATCAAGTTTAATGTTGTTTTTTGATGAAGTTTTTTTCTTCTTTTCTAAAGAAACTAAATTATCATTAATTTTAGAAAGTTTTTTATCTTTTTCTAGAAAAAAGTCATTATTATCATCATCACGATAATCATAAACTTCTTGAAATTCAATTTTTCTACGATTTTGTTCACCGGATGATGCGAAAATCCTTTGTAATGAAAATAAATTCATTGATAAAATTAAGGAAAAAATAATTATAGATATAAATTTAATTGGAATTAAATTTTTTTTATCTTTATTGAACAAAACTTTTTATTTCAGTCCTCCTAATTTTTTGGTTTTTTAAAAAAGGTTTTTTTATATTTATTTTATTATTTTTTATAAATGTTAGAAATTTTTATATTTTTTCTAACAAATAATTGAAATCATTATTTTCAACATAATCATTATCATAATCCATATCCAAAAAATCAAATTCATTCGGCAAAAAATGATTTTGTTTTTTCATGAAATGATTTTTGGGTATAAATACTTTTTATTAATGATTTGAAAAATTTTATATTTTTAGCAGACGATTGAAAAATACTCTTATTGAAAATAAATTTATTGATGAATAAACTTAAGAAGAAAATAAATATATGGATAGAAAATAGAAAATTTATTTTAATTAACTGTGGAACCTAAAGGAATGAAATTTTGTTGTTTTTGATTCACCAATCTCTTCACTTTTACTTCTATGATGAGGAAGGTTGTTAGATTTTTGTCTTTCAATTTCCTTTTTTTGTTCTTTTAAAGAAATTTTTTTAGACAAACTTTTATTTAATTCTGACCAATATTTAGGATTATGATGTTCTTCATATTCTTCGTCACATTCACTTTTTATGTCTTCTTCTTTTGGTTTATCAATTTTGCTTTTTAGTTTAGTTAAATAATTAGTTAAATAATAACCTTCTTGTTTTTTTGTTGAAAGATTTTGAAGATGACGCTCCAAAAACTACTTTTAATGAAAATAAATTTATTGAAAATAGAATTAAAAAGAAAATAGTTGTAAATATAAATTTATATAAACTTAAAAATTCTTTATTTTTTCTAAACAAAACTCTTTATCTCCATTCCTTCTAATTTTTTTTAATTTTCTTTTTCTAAAACCTTTTTCATATTGATTATGTTGCGTTATAATTTTAGAAAATTTTTTATTTTTTTCTAAGCAAGAAATGTAATCGTTATTTTCATCATAAACAAAATAATCATCGAAATCATTATCATAAACAATATTTTTAGCATCATGATTTTTGTTTTTTTCTTCTTTTATTATGATATGTTTTTCTTGTTGTTTTGAAGATTTAGAACTTGATGCGAAAATTCCTTTTAATGAAAAGAAATTTATTAACAGAATTAAGAAGAAAATAACTATAGAAATAAATCCATATGAAATTAAAATTTTTTTATTTAATTTTTTTTTTACCTTGAATAAACAAAACTTTTTATTTCTAATCCTCCTAATTGTTTTAAAATTTTTTTTTAAAAAAATCTCATAAACATAAAATTAAAATAAAGATTATTTATATAAGGAACTTTTTTCTTCTTGCTACAAATTTATTATAACAATTTTTATATTTGTTATCAAATTAAATAAATGTTTATAAAATAACGTAAATATGGTGTTTTTTATAAAAAAATAATTTATCTAAAATTTTAAAAAAAGCTATTTATGTTTTTACATAAATAGCTTTTTCAATAAAATTGAAATTTCTTTGATTAAAGTTAAACTGTTAAATTAATTTTTAATTATTTATTGATACCAAAGACTATTAACTGCAGCGTCAATTACACTTTTATAATGACTGTCTAGAAAATCAAGAATATATTGATATTCTGAATCTAATCTAGTTTTACTAACTTTCAATGCTTGTTCATAAATACCATTAACTGTTTCTATTATGACATCTTTTAATCCATCATAATCATATTTTTCTTTAGTAAAACGATCTACTTTTATGAAACCCCATCTTTTTACATCTAAAATATCATCATTGATCAAAGAAGTTGCGTGTCTTATAGTTCTTTTATGTGATGCATCATTATACGCTTCTCTCAATGCAAGTGTTAAATCAAATATAGTTTTTGATGTTGCTAGATTAGATTTAGTTTCTATAGAATCTAAACTAGATGATGTTACTTCTTGAGTAGAACCCTTAAGTGTTCTGTAAAATGTTATAGTTTGACTTTTTTCAGGCTCAGGGAGAACTGTAATATCATCTGTCTGTTCAGTTGAAATGATATCTTTAATTTGGTATTCTTCCACTTTTGCCAAGGGATTATTATCTGATGTTGTTTCCTCAGATTCTTGTGAATCTTTTATGATATTTTTATTTTCTCCTAAAGAAAATTGTTTTGTTGTATCAATTGTATCAAGACTTTCTTTATTTGTATTATTATTACAATCATCAACATTAGAATCATTAGAGGCTAAAACAACATTAGGTGTTAATGATAAAATAATTATTGAAGAAAAAAATACAAAAAACGTTACAATAAAAGAACAATAATTTAATTTATTATTGTTTTTATTTAATTCTTCTTTTTTTAACAAAGCCTTATAAACCTCCTAATTTTAATATATTTTTTTTTTTTAAAAAAATTATTTTACAAAATTAGAAAAGAGAAGAATAAAATTTTAAATTTGTTTCTTACCTATATTTCTATTTATTATTTTCTCAGGTAATTATTTTTGTATTTTTTCGTTATATTATATTAATAGAGAAACAAAATTATACTAGATTAGAATTTTTCTTAAAATATATACAAAAGAAGTAAATAAATGTGTTTTTTTAAATTTCTTATTTTTTTTAAAATTTAACCAAATGAATCTGTTTTTCGTTTAATTAATGAATATTAAATTATTAAATGAAAAATATCATAAATAATACATCAGTATAATCAACGAAACTTCCAGTATTTATAACATGTGAAAAATTTTCATCTTCTTCATCTTCTTCTGAATCTGAATCTGAAGATTTTTCATAATATTCTATTTCTAATTCATCATCATTTTCATAATTTTTTTTTTCTATATTAAAATTATTGTTATTACTTTCTTTTAATTCTAATTTTTCTGTTTTTGAATTATTAATATTGAATTTATTATCTAAGTTAAAATAATTACCTTCTATTAATATGATTGTATTATTTTTTCCATTTTTAGATTCGTTATTATTATTTTTGTTATTATTTTTGTTTAGTTTTGATACTAATTTTTCAATAAATTCTAAAGTTGTTTTCTTATTATCGATGACTTTTTGATCTCTAATTTTTGCTAATTCTTCTTCATGATGTAACATATCTAATAAATCATCACGTTCTTCTTTATTATCAGCAAAAGAAGATTTGGTTTTCAAAACATCGTTAGAATTTGTTGTTTTGTTATCTTCGTTTTTAACTTCTTTTTCTTTATTTTTGTCTTTGTCGCTTCTTTTTTTGTTATACTTTCTTTTTGGTTTTGGAATAACATTTTCAGCAGCAACTACATCAGAATCAGAAGTTTTTGTTTTGTTATCTTCGTTTTTAACTTCTTTTTCTTTATCTTTGTCTTTGTCGCTTCTTTTGTTATACTTTCTTTTTGGTTTTGGAATAACATTTTCAGCAGCAACTACATCAGAATCAGAAGTTTTTGTTTTGTTATCTTCGTTTTTAACTTCTTCTTTTTTTTGATCGTTTTGATTCTTTGAATTAACATCTTCTTTCGAAACAATAGAATCAGAATTTTGATTTTTTTCTTCAAAATTGTTTTTTTCATTTGAATTAGAAGCCAAAACAACTTCTGATGAAAATAAATTTACTAAAAAAAGTAAGGAAAAAATAAATACGTATATACAATTAAAAGAAATACAATTTCTCTTATTATTTGATTTTTTTATATTAAGTTCAAACAAATCCTTTATTTCTAATCCTCCTAATTTTGTTATATTTTTTTTTTTTTTGGTAAAAAATTTATAAAATTAAAATAAAGATTATTCATATAAGGAACTTTTTTCTTCTTGCTACATTTTCATTATAACAATTTTTATATTTGTTATCAAATTAAACTTACTTTAATAAAATGATGTATATATGGTTAAAAATTTATATAAAAATTTTTATTTTTTACAATTTTTAAAAATTTTCTAGTCTATTGTTATGTTTAAAATTCAAAAAAAATTTATTAATTATTTTTAATGTTTTTATATAAATAAAAAAATTATAAAAACATTGTTTTATTGAATCAAATATATTAAAATAATATTATGCTTATTTATATAATTTATAAACTTAAATTTAATTTATTTTATATTTTTTTGAAAAAAATTTAAAATTTATTTTTATAAAAGCGTTATTAAAAGAAAAGAAAAGTTTATTATAAGCAAAAATAAAAAAATTAATTATTATTGAATATTTTAATAATTATTGCAAAAATAATATACAAATTAATATATTTTTTTTATGTTTTATTTTTATATTTTATTTATTTTATTTAAATTTTTTTGATTAAAAAGGAGTTTTTCGATTATTAAGCAAAAGAAAATTAACAAAGAAAATTCAAAATTTATTTTATATAATGAAAATATTCCAAAAGGTAAATATGGGCGCGAAATGATGCCTAATTATGAGTGATTTCACGTATCACGAACATC
>NZ_JBIPDD010000012.1:0-6842 GCF_046896035.1 Candidatus Phytoplasma palmae
CTTATTTGAAACCTAATAAGAAATTATTAAGGCGCAATTTTTCTATTCGCATCCTTCTAAGCCGTCGGTCAGGGGTTCGAATCCCTTCTCAAACGCCATATTTATAAATTTTTTGTATATATAATTTCAAAAATAATATAGAATATAAGTATATAAGTGAATATTTTTTTATTTTTGAAAATTATTTTTTTATTTATTAATAATTTTAAAATTTTAAAATTATTTTTTTATTATCAAATTTAAAATTTTTGAAAAGATATTTTTTTTTTGATAATAAAAAAAAAGGAGATTAAAAAAAATGGCAGTTCCTTTTAGAAGAACTAGTAAAACTTCAAAACGTAAAAGACGTACGCATTATAAATTAAGTACGCCTAATTTAGTTATTTGTCCAGAAACTAATAATTTTGTTTTATCACATCGTATTAGTCGTGATAGTGTTTATTACAAAGGAAAATTAATTTTTAATAAAAAAAAAGATACTAAAAAGTAATTAATTAAACATTTTATTAATTAATTTTTATATTTATGAATATGAATATATAGTTCAAAATATGATTTTAAGTTTTTTATTTTAATTAGATACTTGTAATTAATAAAATAAATTTATTCTAAAGGAAAATATTAATAAAATAAAATGAAAAAATTAACATCTTATGAAATCAGAAAAATGTGGTTAGAATTTTTTATCAAAAAACAACATTATAAGATAGAGTCATCTTCTTTAATACCTGAATCAGATCCTAATTTATTATGGATTAATGCAGGAATTACCCCTTTAAAAAAATATTTTGAAGGTTCTGAGATACCTCCTTTTTCTAAAATTGTTAATATTCAAAGATGTTTGAGAATGAATGATATCGAAAATATAGGTAAAACTCCTATTCATCATACTTTTTTTGAAATGTTGGGTAATTTTTCTATAGGAGATTATTTTAAAAAAGAATCTATAGATTTAGCTTATGAATTATTATTTTCTTCTGAATATTTTGATTTTCCTAAAGAAAAAATTTATTTTACTTATTTTTACAAAGATTTAGAAACATATAATTATTGGTTAAAAAAAGGTATTAATATTGAACATTTAATTCCTTTAAAAAATAATTTTTGGAAAATAGGAGAAGGTCCTTGTGGTCCTTGTACAGAAATTTTTTTTGATAGGGGAGAAAAGTACGATTCTAGAGGTAAAGAATTAATTATTAATGATATATCTAATAACCGTTTTATTGAAATTTGGAATATTGTTTTTTCTCAATATAATTGTGAATTAAATTTATCTGTAGATGAATATAATGAATTACCTAATAAAAATATTGATACTGGAGCTGGTTTAGAAAGAATAACATGTATTTTACAAGAAACTGATACTAGTTTTGAAACAGATCTTTTTTTACCTATTATTAATCAAATTGCTTATTTAAGTGGGGAAAAATATAAAGGGCAAAAAATATTTAAAATTATTGCTGATCATATTAAAACTTTAGTTTTTGGTATTGCAGATGGAGTTATTTTATCTAATGTTGGAAGAGGATATGTTTTAAAAAAAATTTTAAGAAGAGCTTTGCAAAATAGTGATTTATTATTTCCTAAAAGAAAACCTTTTTTATTTAAATTAGTAAAAGTTGTTATCGAAACTATGCAAGAATCTTACCCTTTTTTAAAAAATAAAAGGTTTTTGATTGAAAATATTATTAAAAATGAAGAAGAAAAATTTTTAATAAATTTAAAATTAGGAAAGAAACATTTTTTAAAATTAGTAAATAATAATATTATTTCTAGTGAAAATTTTTTTAAATTATATGATACTTTTGGATTACCTAAGGAAGTTATTTTTCAGTATGCAAAACAAAATAATGTTTTGATAGAAGATGAAAAATTTGATTTTTTTTTAGAAAAACAAAAAAAAATGTCTCGACAAAATATAAACATTTGTTCTAATATGCAAAAACAAAATCCTATTTTTTTAAATTTTAAAGAAAAAAGTGAATTTATTGGATACAATTTTTTTTCAATAAAAACTAAAATAATAAAAATTTTTGAACAAGGAATTGTTTTGCAAAAAACTCCTTTTTATCCTATTATGGGAGGTCAAAATTCAGATAAAGGTATGATTAATAATATTTCTGTTAATAATGTTATTAAGTTACCAAATGGACAAATTTTGCATCAATGTTCTTCTTATTTGGATTTTACTGAAGGACAAGAAGTTTTAGCTTGTATTGATATTGAAAGAAGGAAAAAACATTCTATTCATCATACGACTACACATCTTTTGCATGAATCTTTAAAAAAAATATTAGGAATTCATGTGAAGCAACAAGGTTCTTTTATAAGTGATAAAATTTTAAGATTTGATTTTAATCATTTTAAAAGTTTATCATTTGAAGAAATAAATAAAATAGAAGAACAAGTGAATGAATGGATTAATAAAAATTATTCTGTTATTATAAAAAATATAAGTTTGAATTATGCTAGAAAAAATAATTTATTACCTAAAGAAAATAAAATTTATGATGAAAAATTGAGATTAGTTTGTATTGATGAAATTTCAAAACAATTATGTGGAGGAACACATGTCGAGAATACGAAACAATTAATTAAATTTGCTATTGTAAATTGTAATTCTATAGGATCGGGAATTCATAGGATAGAAGCAGTTTCAGGAGATTCTTTAATTCCTGTAATTAAAGAAAATATTAAATATTTTTTATTAGAAGAAGAAAAAATTTTACATAAAATTAACCAATTAGAAAAAAATATAATATCTTTTGATAATGTTATTTTAAATCTTAAAGAAAAACCTTTTTTTTTAAATACTATTGTTAATAGTTATCAAAATATTCAAAAATATAAAAATTATATTAATGAATTAAAAAAATATCTCGAAGAATTACAAAAAAAAATTTTCAAAAAACAAGAAAAAGATATTTTAAAAGAATATAATAGTTTTATTCCTTATAAATTTAAAAAAAAAGAACTTATAATTATTGATAATAAAATTTTACCTCTTCATATATCAAAAGTTCTTTTAAAACAATTGTTTAATAAAATGAAAATTGATTTTTTGTGTTTATTATGTAATCAATATGATGATAAATTTATTTTTTTATGTCAGAGTAATAATGTTGATGTATCTCGTTTTATAGAAAATGCTAAATCTTTTTTAAATATTCGTGGTGGAGGGAGTAAAAATTTTGGACAAGGAAATATTTGTAATTCTCAAAAAAAAGATATTTTTATTAAAAAATGGAAAACTTTTTTATGAATAAAACGATTTGTTTTTTAGGGTTAGATTTAGGTGAAAAAACTTTAGGAATAGCTATTTCTCGATTCGGAATATTATCTACTAATTTGAAAACTATTATTTTCAATAAGAATCAGTATCATGAATTAATTCCTTTTTTAAAAGAAATTATTGAAAAATTTAATGTAAAAAAAATAGTTTTGGGATATCCGAAACATATGAATAATGATATTGGTGTAAAAGCTAATATTAGTTTAGATTTTAAAAAAAGAATTAATAAAAATTTTCCATATTTAGATGTTATTTTATGGGATGAACGTTTGTCTACTAAAAATGCATTGGAAATTTTAAAAAATATGAATTGCAAAAAGAAAAATGTTAATAAATTAAAAGATGAAATAGCTGCTATGGTTATTTTGCAAAGTTTTTTGAATTATTATAATAATAAAAAATTAAATCTAAATTAAGAAAAATAAAATAAAAAATGAAATATTATGTTTTTACAAAATGAAAAATATTTAAAAATGAAATATTTAAAAGAATTAAAAAAGGTTTCAATTGATCATAAGATACCAATTATTCGAGACGAAATTGCAATTTTTTTAAAAGAAATAATTAAAAAAAATAATTTTAAATATATATTAGAAATTGGCACAGGAATTGGTTATAGTGCTTTAACAATGTCTAATGAATTTAATTATATTACTACTATAGAGAGAGACTATTTGAAATATAAATTAGCAAAAAAATTTTTTTCAAATTTTCATTGTAATATTGATTTTATATGGTCTGAAGCATTATTTTATCAACCTCAAATTCAATATGATTTTATTTTTATTGATTGCGCAAAGGCACAGTATCAAAAAATATTTTCAAAATATAGTTTTTTCTTGAAAAAAGAAGGTTTTATTGTTTGTGATAATTTAAATTTTCAAAATCTAAGTTTAAATGATTTGAGCGTTTCTAAAAGAAAAAGAAGAATAATTATTAAATTAAAAAAATTTAAAAATTTTTTAAAAGAAAATAATAATTTTCATACTATATTTAAAAATATAGGTGATGGGATCAGTATTTCTCGTAAAAAATATAAATTTTTTTAAAAAAAAGGGGATTAATAAAATATAATGAATAATAAAATGTATTATTTAACTCAAGCAGGTATTGATAAATTAAAAGAAGAATTAGAATATTTAAAAAATGTTAAAAGAAATGAAAATTTAGAATCTATTAGAGAAGCTAGAGAACAAGGTGATTTAAGTGAAAACGCTGATTATAGTGCTGCTAGAAATGAACAAGCTATAATAGAATCACGTATTTTAGAAATACAAAATATTTTAAAAAATGCTATAATAATTAGTACTTCTAGTAAAAATAAAGAAATTAATTTAGGAAAAACTGTACATTTAAGATTTAATCATAATATGGAAGAAAAAATTTTACAATTAGTAGGTATTTTAGAAGTAGATCCTTTTTTAAATAAAATTTCTATAGAATCCCCATTAGGGCAAGCTATTAAAGGTCATAACGAAGGTGACGAAATAATGTTTAAAACTGAAACAGGAAAAAAAATTAAAGTTAAAATTTTAAAAGTGGAATAGTAATAATATGAAGAATAAAAATTTTTTGCCTACATTTTATTATAATTCTGTTTTTTCTATTCCTTATTCTGATTTTTACAAAAAAGGAATTAGATCTTTATTTTTCGATTTAGATAATACTTTATTAAGTCCTATGGAAAATAAATTAACTTTAGAAACTTTTAAATTATTAAAAAAATTAAATAAAAAATTTCAAGTAGTTATTTTATCGAATGCTTCCAAAAAAAAACTAGATAAAATTATAAAGTGTGATTTTTTTTATGTTTATTTGAAAATTTGTCAAAAAAAACCCTCTGTTGTTGGGTTTCAAAAAGCTTTAAATTTAGTTAATTTAACTCCAGATAAAGTTGTTATGATTGGAGATCAATTGAGAACTGATGTTTGTGGTTCTAATAAAATGAAAATTATTTCTATTTTAGTTAGGCCTTTGAATAGAAAAAAAGAATTTTTATTCACTAAGCTAAGTCGTTTTTTTATAGAAAATGTTTTTATAAAGAAAGTTAAAAAAGAAAATCCTTTACTTTATGAAGAAAAATTTAAAAATTTTATAGAAATGTGAAATATTTAATTAATTTTTTATATTTGTTATTTTTGTTATGATAATAGAAAAAATTTTGAAAAAAGTTCAAATGAAATTTAGAAATGATATAACTCGTTTAAATCATATTATTGGAGTTTATCAAAAATCAATTGAGTTGGCTTTATTTTATAAAGTAGATATTTTTAAAGCTCAAATTGCTTCTTTAATGCATGATTATACAAAAAATGAACCTTTAGAATTTCATTTGTCAATAATAGATAGTAATATTATTGAAAAATATAAAAAAACACCTTTTGTTTATCATGCTTTTAGTGCGTCTTTTATTTTAATGAAAGAGTTTGGAATTAAAGATAAAGAAATTATAAATTCTATTAATAGGCATGTTTTAGGGCATATAAAAATGAATACATTAGATAAAATTATTTTTATAAGTGATAAAATAGAAATTAATAGAAAATATAGTCAAGTTGATTTATTTAGAAAATTAGTTTTTAAAGATTTAAACAAAACTTTTTATAAAATATTAGAATTAAATTATAACATTTATAAAGAACGAAATGAAAAATTAAATAATTTTTCTTTTAATGAGGAACAATTAAAAATATTAAATTTTTTTAAAAAAAATAAAAATAATAGGTGAATTTATGCTTCGTATTATTTCTGGAAAATATAGAGGTTTTAATTTAAATTTAGTTCCTTCGCATAAAACCAAAATCACTTCTCATTTAGTTAGAAAAGCTTTATTTGATACAATTGGCAATTCTATAAAAGGAAATATAGTTTTAGATTTATTTGCTGGAACGGGATCTTATGGTTTTGAAGGGCGCGAAATGATGCCTAATTATGAGTGATTTCACGCATCACGAACATCATGATAATATGTTCCTTCATATTCTTGGCTTTTGAAACGAAAGAATCAAAAGTTACAGCAAAGAATAAAAGCGGGTTGAGGAGAAATTCATATCCAAAAAGATCACGCCAGAAGAATGACTCACACGGATAACCTTATTAAAAAAAGGCTAAATGCAATAAACGGGGTAATTATATTAACAAACAGAAATGAAATGTAACTGTTTATCAAAGTTATTTGGAAATTATTTTCAAAGATTTTCAAAATTATCAATGTTTTACTAAAAAACATTATAGGGTTCGGAACCTAACTTTGAACCTACCTTTATATAAAAAATTGATCTTCAATGTTATATAGATTGAAGATCAAAAAAAGGTCTGCATACCTAAATGAGTCGCGTAAATAATTAGAGTAACTTCGATCTTCCTAAACTTCTCTCAGAGAAAATATTTCTCTGTAGAAAAACACAGAATAGTTTGTGGAAGCAAGGAAAAAGCAGAATCATAGTAGTCGTGAGTAATTCAAAGCTTCTTTTGGAATCAAGAAGTGGACTGACTCACCAAGGCAAAGGTTAATAACCTTTACAAGGCGAAAGAGGAAAAATAAGTTTAC
>NZ_JBIPDD010000013.1:0-6398 GCF_046896035.1 Candidatus Phytoplasma palmae
ATCATGATGTTCGTGATGCGTTAAATCACTCATAATTAGGCATCATTTCGCGCCCAAAAGTTTTATATAAATTTCGTATTTCTATCATATAAAAACATTCTTTCTGTGATAAATTATATTTTTAAAATTTTAAAATATGAATAATAATATAGAAAATAGATATTATTTAAAAAATAAAATAAATATAATTATTAAATAATAAAAATAAATATAATTCACACAGATTAGTATACAAAAATATTTGATTAAAAAATAAAAAAAATTATTAATAAAATTAAAAAAAATTTTTATTAATAATTTTTAATAATAGAGTCCAAGGCATACTAGCGCAAACAACTCTACCAGGAAAATGTTGAATTAATTCAAAATATTTTAACTGAGGGCAAATTAAAGATTTTTTAAAACTTTTTTTTTGCAACATATTACAAAAATTATTTATTTGTTGAATAGCATTTTCTATATATACATTTTTTAAAATAACAGACATTAAAGAAGAAGAAGCTATTAAAATAGAACATCCTTCTACTTCATATCTAATATCTATAATTTTTCTTTCATTAAACAAAATTTGAATAACAATTTCATCTCCACAAGATAAATTTTTTTCTTCAGAAAAAAAATAATTTTTCAAATTATTTTTCAATAAACCCCTATTTAAAGGATTTTTATAATGTTTTAAAATTAATGAACGATATAATTCATTTATTTTCATGTTTCTTATTTTATCTTCTTTTTTTAATTTAAATTTTATTTAAAAATAACTAAAGCATTAAATTTATTTTTCTTTGTTATTAAAATATATTTTTCAAATAAAGCATTTTCAGAAACTAAAGAAAAATCAATTTTTTCAACTACATCATCAAAAATTTTAATAGAACGAGATAAAATATTTTTTTTCGCTTGATTCTTAGAATCAGATAATTTCACTTTTACTAAAGCATCAGCTAACGAAATACATTCCTTAACTTCAACAAAAAACAAATATTTTTTCAATAAATCAAATTCTTCTTGCATTATATTCTTTTTCTTGCTAAAAAATAATAATTTATTCACTTTTATACATTCTTCAAATATTTTTTGTCCGTACAAAAAAATGATAACACTTTTTGATAACTCTTTTTGAGCTAATCTTTTTTGAGGATTATTATTTGTTTCTTCTTCTAATTGAGAAATATATTTTAGATCTAATATTGTTAAAGTTTTTAAATAATTGATAACATTTTGATCAGTTACATTTAACAAATATTGATAAATTTCATAAGGATTAGTTAATTTTGAATCTAACCACAAAGTATTTTTTTCACTCTTACCAAATTTAACGCCTTTACTATTTAAAAGGAGAGGTATGCTCATTCCAAAAACTTTATTATTTTTTTCTTCATTCAAATTATTTTTCATTTTACGAATAAATTCTAATCCAAATGTAATATTACCCCATTGATCAGATCCTCCAAATTGAAGTTGAACATTATTCGTTTTATAAAGATAATAAAAATCTAAAGCCTGAAGAATCATATAAGAAAATTCGGCATAAGAAATTCCTGTTTTTAACCTTTTAGAAACTATTTCTTTAGATAACATTTCATTTAAATTTAATTTTTTACCATATTCTCTTAAAAAAGAAATAACGTTAATATTTGAAATCCAATCAAAATTATCTACAAACTTTAAATTTTCATTAGGTAAAACTTTTCTAAATTGTTTTTGAATTTTTAAAGAATTTGAGAGAATAAGGTTCTCAGCAACTAAATTTCTTTCACCTATTTCTTTTGGATCCCCAATAGCAGCTGTAGCTCTGCCTATTAAAATAATAGCTTTATGACCTTTTTTTTGTAACAAATAAATAGTTATAATTTGCACTAAATGTCCTAACGTTAAAGAAACAGCATTTGGATCAAATCCACAATAAAAATTAATACTATCTTTTTCTAACAAAATTTCTAATTCTTTTTCGTCACTACAATCCTTAATTAAATTTCTTAATTTTAATTCTTTAAACAAAGATAAAGGCATTCATTTCTCCTTGGGTATTTTATTTATTTAATTTAATTTATATAAAAAAAAAGAAATAAAAATTATTTTTTTGTTTTAATTTTCATAGCTTTAGAAGATAATTTTCTAACATAGTAAATTTTAGAACGTCTTACAATTCCTTTTCTAATAATTTCTATGTTTTCGTATAAAGGCGAGTGTATAGGAAAAATTCTTTCTACGCCTACTCCGCAATAAACTTTTCTTACTGTAATTGTTTTAGATATATCGCTTCCTTTAATTCTAATTATTAATCCTTCAAATGTTTGAATTCTTTTTTTATTTCCTTCTTCAATTTTAATAAAAACTTTGACAAAATCACCTACTTGAAAATCAGGTAAAATCTTCAAACTATTTTTATTAATTGAATTAATTAATTCTTGTCCTTTAAGATTCATTTTTAATAATTTCCTTGTTTTTATTTTTTTAAAATAACATGTTTTTGATTATTTTAAAAATTCTTCTTTTTTTATTTCTTCCAACAATTTTTTCATAAAATCATCTAATTTTAATGAAGAAATTAAATCAGGCCTTTTTAAAAAAGTATTTCTTAAACTTTCTTTCTGACGCCATTGTAAAATTTTTTTATGATTTCCGGATAAAAGAACTTCAGGAACATTTTGATTTTTATAATTACTTGGCCTAGTATATTGTGGATATTTTAACAAACCATTTTGAAAAGTATCTTTTAAATAAGATTCTTCTCTAATAACGCCAGGAACAACCCTAGTTAAAGAATCAATAAAAACCATAGAAGGTATTTCTCCTCCAGTTAAAACATAGTCTCCTATAGAAATTTCTTCGTCAATATATTTTAAAATTCTTGAATCAATTCCTTCATAATGGCCGCATAATAATATAAAATGAGAAAATTCATCAACAAAATTAAATATTCTCTTTTGATTCAATATCTTACCTTGAGGAGAAAATAATATAATACGGCTTTTTTTATTATTATAAGTTTTTATTTGTTTTAAACATCTATAAAAAGGAGGAAGAGTCATTAACATTCCTACGTCTCCTCCGTAAGGAACATCATCAACTTGATTATTTTTTCTTTTACTATATTGTCTCAAATCATGAATATTGATAATAATTTTTTCATTATAAATAGCTCTTTTTATAATAGAATGATTCAAAAAATTATCAAAAAAATTAGGAAAAATAGTAATAACATCAAATTTCATAACAATAACAAAACCTTTTAAAAAATACAAATAATTAATTTGAATTGAAAAAATTATATAAAATTATCAAAAAATAATTAATTTTTATTTTTTAACTTTTTAGCCTTTTTTAGTAAACTTTTTACAATATGAGTAGGTTGAGCTCCTAATAACAACCATTTATCGGCTTTTTCGCAGTCTATATTGATTTTATTATTAAAAGGTTCATAAGTTCCTAAAATATCTAAAAACTTACCATCTCTCTTATTATGAGAATCCATAACAGTTACTCGATAAAAAGGTCTCTTATGACAACCTAAAAGCTGTAAACGCATTTTTACTGACATTTTTTAATTTCACCATTCTACTTTCTATTTTTGGAATTTTTTTAAAATTAATTTTCAAGTAAATAACAATTATAAACAATTAAATTAAAATAAAAAATTCGAACGCTATAAAATATTTTACTCAGTGTTTATTATAAAAGAAAAAAAAAGAATTGTCAATTGATCTAATATACGTACTAAAAATATAAATTTTTAATAATTATTTATTTTAAAATTTATTAAATTAATGTTGTTCTATCTAAAAAATTATTAAATTTTTTTAACTTAATCATACCAATCTCTTCTTTATAAGGAGGGAAATTATTAAAAAAAGGAGTTTCTAAAATTTTAGGTAAATTTAAAAACTTAGGATGATAAATAATTTTCATTAATGCATGAAAGCCAATATGACCAAATCCTATATTTTCGTGACGATCTTTTTTACTACCACAAATATTCTTTGAATCATTTATATGCAATACAGTAATATATTTTAAATTAACAATCTCATCAAATTTTTTAATTACATTTTCTAAATTATTTTTAATATCATAACCAGAATCAAATAAATGACAAGTATCCAAACAAACAGAAATTCTTTTTTTGTTTTCTACTAAATCAATAATTTTTTTTATTTCCTCGAAACAACAACCTATTTCATTTCCTTTTCCAGACATATTTTCTATTGCTATTTTAATTTTCAAATCCAAAGTATTTTTAAAAATTGAATTAATGCCAGAAGCAATCCAAAAAATAGATTGCTCTCTATTTTTATTGATAGCATTGCCAGGATGCAAAACCATTTGTGGAATTTTTAATTTTTCAAATCTTTTAAGTTCTTGAGTAATAAATGAAATAGCAAATTTTCTTTTTTCATAAGAAGGATTAGCTAAATTAATAATATAAGGAGCATGACCTACCAAATCATTGACATTAAAATTATATTTTTTCATCTCTAATATTGTTTCATTGATCGGAATTTTTTCTATGTCTATTCTTTTAGTATTTTGCGGAGCTCCTGAATAAATCATAAAAGTATTCGCTCCATAAGATAAAGCTGTTTTAAATGAGTCTAAATAAAAAAAAGGATACTTAAAAGGAACATGACTACCAATTTTTAACATTATTTTTTTTCTTCTTTTTTTGAAATTTATTTTTTTATTTTTAAAATTTTTGAATAAACAAATGGAAAATAAATTTTTATAATTATTTTTGTTCTATAGAAAAACCTGTTTTTTTTAAAATAATTTTTTTAAATATAATTTTATTTAATTTCTTAATCTTTTCTAAATTATTTTGTTCTTTATCTTCATAAAAAAGAACAACATTTCCTTCTTTTCCCATTCTTCCAGTCCTACCACTTCTATGCTGAAAAAATTCTAAATTCCTAGTAGGTAAATCATAATGAATAATCCAAGAAATATCTAAATCTAAACCTCTTGCAGTTAAATCACTGGTTAAAACATATTGATATTTCATTTTTTTAATTTCTAAAATATAATTTTTTCTTTTTTTAACTGATAAATCAGAACAAAAATTTAAAATATTAAATTTTTGATTCTTTAAAAATTCATAAATTTTTAATTGTTCTTTCTTTTTAGAAACAAAAATAAAACACAAAAAAGGATTTAATTGTTTTAAAAAATGAATTAAATCATTTAATTTTTTATTGGGTAAACTATTTATAACATAATAATTTATATTTAACTTTTGTTTTTTAAAAACATCTAAAAATAAAGTTTTACCAAAATATTTTTTAATAAAATGTTTTTCTTTTTCTTTAATAGAAGCTGAAAAAAGTAAAATTTTAGGATACCATTTTTGTAATAAAACATCTAATAATTTTAAACATTTGTGTTCAAATAAAGTATCTGCTTCATCTAAAACTAAATAACGAGCTTTATTGATATTAAGTTTATTCATAACTTTAGAATATTCAAATAATTTTTCAATTGTAGTTATAATTATCGGAGGTTGTTTTTTTTCTAAACTTAAAGATATTTTATTCTTATCCATAGAACCATAAAAAATTTTAACTTGAGAATTTCTTTGTTCTATATCCTTTAACATTTGAAAAGTTTGAAAAACTAATTCATTAGTAGGTACTATTATAACTGCTTGTATTTGATTTTTATTCCAATCAATTTTACTCAAAATAGGCAACAAATAAGCATGTGTTTTTCCTGTGCCAGTTTGAGAAATCCCCACTAAATTATAAGGTTTTTCAAAATTTTCAAATAATAATTGTTGAATAGGAGTAATTTTTGTAAATTTTAATTGTTTTAATTTTTGTTGAATATAATTTTTCAATTCATTTTTATTTCTTTCTTTTAAAATTTGAAACATATATAAAAAATATAATAATTTTTAAATTAATAATATTCAAATAGTTATCTCAATAAATTATTTTTTATCTAAAATGTTATAATTTTAATTGTTATCATTTTATTTATTCTATTAAGATTTTATCGAATAATTACAAAAAAATCTTTCAACTATTATTTTAACCTATAAACATATTTTTATCATATCAAAAAAATATTTTTTTTAAAAAAGGAGAAGTAATGAAAAATTTAAATAAAAAAAATAAAAACCAAAAAGAAAATAAAAATAACAAAAAAAATAATCTTTTTTTAAATATAAAAAATTTTTTTTATATACTACTTATTTGTTGTTTCGTTATAAGTATTTTTAGTCCTATTTTATTTTTTATTTATACTTTTAAAAAATAATAAAACGAGTTTTTAAAACTCGTTTTTTTTATTCTTTTATTCTATATTCATTAACTATTGAGATAGAATTAGACCGTTTCTCTATTACTACTAGATATTAATCTAAACCCCTCACACCACCGAACAAGCAAGTTTCCAAGCAT
>NZ_JBIPDD010000014.1:0-5793 GCF_046896035.1 Candidatus Phytoplasma palmae
TGGTGTGCGGGGCTTAAGATAATAATTGAAAAATACAAACGTCTTAATTCTATCGTGATTTATCATCCTAAAGTGATATCATATTCAATTATTTTGGAAAAAATTTTCCTTAGAATTAAAGATTTAATAGAAGAAGAATATGAATTTGAAGAATTTGAAAATATTTTTTTAATTTTAAAAAAATTTTTAAAACAACCAGATAATATATTTTTATATTTAGAGATAGATGATTTTTATATTAATAGTTTAATTATTCATTTAAAAAATTTTAAAGATAAAATATTATCTAATTTATGTAATGATTTTTTAAATCGTAATATTTGGGATTATTTTAAGAATAAAATAATTAATCAAAAACAAGTTAATGCAATTAAAAATTATTATGGTAAAACATCTAAATATTATACTTGTTCAAAAAGCATTTACACAAAAGCTTATTATGAAGATAAAGGAAATATTGGTGATCAGATTTTCTTATATAAAGATTATTTTTACAAAATGAAAAGATTAAGTGAAGAATCTTTAATTATAAAAAGTTTTATGACTAAAAAAAGAAAAAATTTTGAATATAAATTTTTTTATAGAAAATATTTATGAAAATGATAATTAAAAAAAAACACACAATTAAAAAAAAATATGGCCAACATTTTTTAAAAGATATTAATTTATTAAAAATGATAGTTAATTCTTCTAATTTAGAAAATGAAAATGTTGTCGAAGTTGGACCTGGTAAAGGAGCTTTAACACAATTTATTTTACCTAAAGCTAAAAAATTTTTAGCTTATGAAATAGATTCTTCTTTTGAAGAATTTTTAAAATTTAATTTATATTCTAATTTTAATATTATTTATGATGATTTTTTAAATAGAGATTTGAAAAAAGATTTTTATAAATATTTTAAAAAAGAAAAAATTATTTTGATTGGAAATTTACCTTATTATATAGCTACTCCTTTGTTAATGAAAGTTTTGTTTTTACCGCAAGTAAAATTATTTACGGTTATGTTACAAAAAGAAATAGCATTGCGTATTATGTCTAAAGAAAAATTAAAATCATATAATTTTCTAAGTGTTATTTTTCAATCTTTTACTAAGATTCAGAAAGTTAAATTTGTTAAAAGAACTATGTTTTTTCCTGTTCCTAAGGTGGATAGTATTGTTTTGAAATTTGAAAAAAAAACATTCTCTAAAGAAAGACAATATTTTTTAGAAAATAAATTTTTAAAATTTGTTAAAGCTTCTTTTCTTCAAAAAAGAAAAACTTTAATTAACAATTTAAATAATTATTTTAATATTTCTAAAATAAAACTTTTAGATTTTTTTGATAAATATCAAATATCTTATAATATTAGAGCTGAAGAAATTGATTTTAAAACTTTTCAAATTATATCTGAATCTTTTTTTCTTTTTTTTAATTTATAAAAAAATTAATTATTAAAAAGTAAATTATTTGATAATTTTTAAAAATTTATTTATAAAATGTTATTTTTAAATAATATGATAGAATACTTTGTAGATATCTATAATATTTTTAATTTTTTTAATAACAAATATAAAAAATAGAAAAATAATAGGAGATAGTTATAAAAATGCAAGTTACATACGTTAGAATTAATTTACATGAGGCTAAAAGTAGATTAAAAGGAATCGCTTCTGTTACGTTCGATAATTGTTTTGTTGTTCATAACATTAAGATAATTCAAGGAGAAAAAAATTTATTTATTGCCATGCCTAGTGTCAAAAATTCTAAAGGAGATTTTTTGGATATAGCTCATCCGATTAATGCAGAAACAAGAAAACAAATTGAAAAAGAAATTATAACATCATTTAATAAGAAGTTAGAAACAACAAAAGAAGAAAAAGAATTTAATGATAATAATAAAAATAATGTTAAAGAAAATTATTTAAAAGAATAAAATGCATAAGTATTTTTTTATTTATTTTAATCTAAAATAGAATTTTTAATTTTTTTCTTAATTATTTTTATTATGTTTATTGAAAATCTACTTTATTATAAATAAATATAATTTTAAATTTTATATATTGTATCTTTAGAAAGGGGAAAATCATATTGGATATTCGTTGTTGTAAAGATTATCAAAATACTGATTTTAAAACAGAGAAACAACAGAAAAGATATGTTTTTCTTTTAATTTGTGGAATTTTAATTTATTTTTTTATTTTTTTGCCTTTAGAATTTTTTTTAGATAAAAATGATTATTATTTTTTGAGATTCTTTATAACCTTAATTATTTTATCGTTAACAGGATATCATGTAATTTCTGAAGGATTTATAGAAACTTTTAAGAATACTAAAAAAAATAATAATTTTACTCCTAATATTCATGTTTTAATGGCTTTAGGAGCTTTAGGTTCTGTATTTTTTTTGCAAGAATTTAATGAAGCTATTTTACTTATTATTATTTTTTCTGGTGCTAATATTTTAGAAGAAAAAATAGAACTAAAAAGCCAACAAGAAATAAAAAATCTTTTAAAAAAAGCACCTACTAAAGCTAGATTATTAAATTCAAAAGAAAATAATTTTGAATTTGAAATAATAGATGCTAAACAACTTAAAATAGGTGATAAGGTTTTAGTTTTGAATGGAGATCAAATACCTTCTGATGGAATAGTGGTATCTGGTTTTTCTTCTGTTGATGAATCTAATATTACTGGAGAGAGCGTTCCTGCAGAAAAAAAAATTGGTGATAAAGTTTTTGGCAGTAATATTAATTTAGAAAATACTTTAGTGATTGAAATTACGGAAATAATTGAAAAAAATGTCTATTCGCAAATTATTAGATTAAGTCAAAATATTAAAAAAAAAATTTCTAAAAAAGCAATTTTGATTAAAACATTAGAACCTTTGTATATTAAATTTATATTTTTTGTTACTTTTGTATTTTGGATTATGAGTTTTATTAATTATTTATTTGAATTAAATATTGCTTATTGGGAATTTAAAAATATTTTTTATAAAAGTGTTATTTTTATAACCGTTTCTTCTCCTTGTGCTTTAGCTGCGGCTGATATTCCTGCCACTTTATCTGCTATTTCTAATTTAGCTAAAAAAGGAATTTTATTAAAAAGCGGAAAAACATTAGATATTTTTTCTAATATTGATGTTATAGCTTTTGATAAAACAGGAACTTTAACAAAAGGAGAATTAGAAGTAAAAGAAATTGTTTTTAGTTCTGAATTAGATTCAAATCAAGAGAAAAAATATTTAGAGATTTTATTAGGAATGGAACAGAAATCTAATCATCCTTTGGCTTTTGCTTTGCAAAAATATTTTAAAAAAAATATGAAATTAAATTTTTTTGGTGATTTTGAAATAGTTAATTTATTAGGAGTCGGTATTGAAGCTACTGACAATAATAATAACAGGTATAAAATAGCTAAGTATAATGTTTTTGACCAATGTAAATGTGATGTTAAAATTCAACAAAAAACAAATGAATTTTTGAAAAAAGGATATACGGTAATTTATTTTAGTCATAATGAAAAAGTTTTAATTTTAATTTCTTTTTTTGATTTCTTAAGAAAAGAATCAAAAGATATTATCAAGTATTTTAATCAAAATAATATTAAAACTGTTATGTTGACTGGAGATAATGAATCAGTTTCTCAAAATATTTCTAAAAAGTTAAATTTAACTTTTTTTGTTTCTAATTGTTTGCCTGAAGATAAAGTTCAATGTATAAAAAATATAAATAAGAATAACAATAATATTGTTGCTATGGTGGGTGATGGTATAAACGATGCTCCTGTTTTAGCCCATTCAGACGTCGCAATTGCATTAAAAGAAGGTAGTGATGTTACTATAGATTTAGCTGACATTGTTTTGATGAAGAATGATTTAAGAAAAATTATTTATACTCATAAATT
Source organism: Candidatus Phytoplasma palmae (assembly GCF_046896035.1). Classification (NCBI taxonomy): domain Bacteria; kingdom Bacillati; phylum Mycoplasmatota; class Mollicutes; order Acholeplasmatales; family Acholeplasmataceae; genus Candidatus Phytoplasma; species Candidatus Phytoplasma palmae. Next base: position 3,888 of record NZ_JBIPDD010000014.1, read on the forward strand.
ATCATTAAAGTTGAATGATATAGTTTGGCAAAATATTATATTCGCTGTAATTGTAATAATTATATTAGCTATTATGAATTTCTTTGTTTCAATGAAATTACCTTTTGTTGTTATTGCTCATGAAGCAAGCACTATTTTAGTAATTTTAAATTGTTTAAGACTTAAAAAAAATATTCGTTAATAAAAAAAAAAATCATATAATTATGATTTTTTTTTTTATTAACGAATAATTTATTTTGAATTTTCTATTCTTTTTTTTGATTCATTAATTTACGATAATTTTCTAATAATTTTTTATAAATTCCGCATTTCAATATCATTTGTTCGATAAATTCTTGATCTAAATAAACTTTTTTAATTACATAATCTTCATCATTAGTATAAACTAAAAAATAAGCTTTTGTTGATTCAGAACAATAAAGCCCACATTGAATTTGAGCCCAATAATATTTAGGTATTTCTCCTTTTGAAAAAAATTCTTTCCAACTACTACTTGCTTTATTTAAAGGACATTTAATTTCTAAAATTGTTTTTGTTTTTTCATCGTAACCATCTAAAGAAGCAGAAAAAAAATTTCTTATAAAAACAGATGGTTCATAATTTGTTTTTTTTTTAATTGAAAAAAAAAGATTAGCTTTTGGTTCTGTTTTTTTTCCGTGTTCCATGGCTTCATTTGTTATAAATTTACTGCCAAAAATTTTTTTTTTAATTAAGTTTTCTTGAGTTTCATAAGGATTTAAACCCATAATTGTTCCTACTTCTGAAGCATTTACAAAATTTTTTCTATGTTCAAACCATTCATAACTATTTTGTTTTAAATTTATTTTTTTTCCTTGCATTGTTCAATTCTCTTTTATAATTTATATTTTAAATTTAACTTTTATATATATGAATAATATCAAAATTTTTACTATAAATAAATAACAAGTTAAAATATAAAATATTTTTTAATTTTTAAAATTTTTTTTGTTTTATTTTTAATGTAAAAAAAACTATCACTATATTATATAATAATAATTGGATGGTTATATTTTTTTAAAAAAAATATAATTATTTTATTTGAAGATAATTATGTTAATTTTATTATATTAAAATTTAATTTTATTATTTTAGAATTTCATAATAATTTTTAATTTTTTGATGAATCTATATTAATAATTTGTGAATTTTTAATTTATTTATAAAATGAGATCACAAAATATAAGAAAGATATTAATTAAACTAAATTAAGGGCGCTAGTTCGAGCGTAAATTAAAAAGGATATTAAAAAGGCACCTTGATTCTCGTGAGGGCGCGAAAGAAGCCTAATTATCAGTGATTTAACGAATCACAAACACAATGATAATGTGTTAATTTGTATTCTTGGCTTTTAAGACGAAAGAATTAAAAGTTACAGCAAAGAATAAAAGCATATTGAGGAGAAATTCATATCCAAAAGATTATGCGAGAATAAAGATTCACATGGAAAACCTTAAAAAAGGCTAAATGCAATAAACGGGGTAATTATATTACTAAACAGAAATGAATTGAGACTGTTAATCAAATTTATATTTGAAAATTATATCATGAGATTTTCAAAATTATCATTGTTCTTTTATGAACAAATGGACAATAATTTAAAAGTCCTACAATTTGAACCTACATAGCTTTTCTTATCTATATTAAATTTAATAGATTTAAAATAGATAAGAAAAGCTAAAGTCTGCATACCTAAATGAGTCATACGGAGATAATTGGAGTAACTTCGATCTTCCTAAATCTATTTTTTAAATTTTATTAAATTAAAAAAGTAATTTTAATATTTTAAAAATAGCTTTAATTAATTACAATTTGTATATTTAAAATAATAGTTAAGGAAAAAGCAGAATCATAGTAGTCGTGAGTAATTCAAAGCTTCTTTTGGAAT
>NZ_JBIPDD010000015.1:0-5104 GCF_046896035.1 Candidatus Phytoplasma palmae
TTTTATACAAAAAAATAATATGGATTTGTGGTAGAGGATGAGGGATTTGAACCCCCGACTTTCTGCTTGTAAGGCAGATGCTCTCCCGCTGAGCTAATCCTCTGTCTGTAAAAAAATTAAAAAGAAATAAATTATTTTTTCAAAGTAAACCTTGGCAAAACTTATCTTCGCTTTTATAAATAAAAACTATTGTTAGCGCGTAAGGGCTTAACTTCTGTATTCGGAATGGGAACAGGTGTTTCCCCTTAGCTAAATCACCAAGGATCTTTCAAAACTAGATAAACAAACGTTTTTTTACTCAAAAAATAAAGTCAATGGATCTATTAGTACTAGTAAGCTGAAAATATCACTATTCTTACACTTCTAGCCTATCAACCTGATAGTCTTTCAGGGATCTCATAGGGAAATCTCATCTTAAGGGAGGCTTCACACTTAGATGCTTTCAGTGTTTATCCCTTCTATACATAGCTACTCAGCTGTGGCTCTGGCGAACCAACTGAAACACCAGAGGTATATCCATCCCGGTCTTCTCATACTAGGGACAGTTCCTTTCAAATTTCCAACGCCCACGACGGATAGAGACCGAACTGTCTCACGACGTTCTGAACCCAGCTCGCGTTCCGCTTTAATGGGCGAACAGCCCAACCCTTGGAACCTTCTCCAGCTCCAGGATGCGATGAGCCGACATCGAGGTGCCAAACCGCTTCGTCGCTGTGAACGCTCGGAAGCGATAAGCCTGTTATCCCCAGGGTAGCTTTTATCCGTTGAGTTACGGCCCTTCCATGCGGTACCGTAAGATCACTAAGTCCGACTTTCGTCCCTGCTCGACTTGTATGTCTCGCAGTCAAGCTCCTTTTTGCCTTTACGCTCTCAAAATGATTTCCGACCATTTCGAAGGAACCTTATGAACGCCTCCGTTACTCTTTAGGAGGCGACCGCCCCAGTCAAACTGCCCACCAAACACTGTCCCTCACAATACACTTGTGTAGGTTAGAAGCTAAAAAACCCAAGAGTGGTATCCCAAAGGCGACTCCTTTAAAACTAGCGTTTTAAATTCAAAGTCTCCCACTTATTCTGTACATGAGTTTTCCAAATTCAATATTAAGTTGCAGTAAAGCTCCATGGGGTCTTTTCGTCCTGTCGCGGGTAACCGGCATTTTCACCGGTAATTTGATTTCACCGAGACTCTTGTTGAGACAGCGCCCAAATCGTTATGCCTTTCGTGCGGGTCGGAATTTACCCGACAAGGAATTTCGCTACCTTAGGACCGTTATAGTTACGGCCGCCGTTCACTGGGACTTCAATTTAATGCTTTGGTTTTCCGAACATCTCCTTTTAATCTTCCAGCACCGGGCAGGCATCAGCCCCTATACATCACCTCACGGTTTAGCAGAGACCTATGTTTTTGATAAACAGTCGCTTGGGCCTATTATCTGCGGCTTTTACTTTTGAAATAAAAGCTCTCCTTATCCCTAAGTTACGGAGTCATTTTGCCGAGTTCCTTAACAAGAGTTTTCTCGCGCGTCTTAGTATACTCTACCTTCCCACCTGTGTCGGTTTACGGTACAGGTAAAAAAACAATTAACCCTAGAAGCTTTTCTTGAAAGTATGAAATCAGTCACGTTACCTTCAAACCTCATTTTTTGGAATAAGAAAACGGATTTGCCTATTTTCTCAAACTCGGTTTTTCTACCTTAATCCAATAAAAGGTGTGCTTATCCTTCTTTGTCCCTCCATCAGTTGTTTTCTTAGTGCAGGAATTTTAGCCTGCTTGCCATCGACTACGAATTTCTTCCTCATCTTAGGACCTGACTAACCCAGGGAGGACGAACCTGCCCCTGGAAACCTTGGGTTTTCGACGGATAGGATTCTCACCTATCTTTTCGTTACTTACACCGGCATTCTCACTTCTGATCTCTCCACCACTGCTTCCGCTATGGCTTCACTGATATCAGAACGCTTCCCCTACCATATAAAATATTATAAATATTTTTATCCGTAGCTTCGGTATAATGTTTAGCCCCGGTACATTTTCGGTGCAAAGTCATTTGACTAGTGAGCTATTACGCACTCTTTAAAAGATGGCTGCTTCTAAGCCAACTTCCTAGTTGTCTAAACATCTTTACTTCCTTTTCCACTTAACATTAATTTAGGGACCTTAGCTGACGGTCTGGGCTCTTTCCCTTTTGACTTTGGACCTTATCACCCAAAGTCTGACTGCTGATTTTATTTTAATGACATTCGGAGTTTAATTGAGGTCAGTATCCCGAGGTGGAACCATCACTCATTTAGTGCTCTACCTTCAAAAAAAATATAATCAACGCTAGCCCTAAAGCTATTTCGGGGAGAACCAGCTATCTCTGAGTTCGATTGGAATTTCACCCCTAGCCACAAGTCATCCAAACACTTTTCAACGTGTCCTGGTTCGGTCCTCCATTTAGTTTTACCTAAACTTCAACCTGCTCATGGCTAGCTCACTTCAGTTTCGGGTCTATGACATAGAACTAAACGCTCTGTTAAAACTCGCTTTCGCTATGGCTACGTTCCTCAAAACTTAACCTTGCTCTATATCATAACTCGCCGGTTCATTCTGCAAAAGGCAAGCCATCACTCATTAACGAGCTCTGACTAATTGTAGGCATACAGTTTCAGGATCTATTTCACTCCCCTCCCGGGGTTCTTTTCACCTTTCCCTCACGGTACTAGTTCACTATCGGTCACTAAGGAGTATTTAGCCTTAGGAGATGGTCCTCCCATATTCCAACAAGATTTCTCGTGTCTCGCCGTACTTTTTGATACGCTAGATTTTAAATTACCTCTACAGGATTATCACCTTCTTTGATGTTTCTTTCCAAAAACTTCGAGTTTTTTAAAATTTTATAACTAGTAATTCGTATCAGGCTCTTCCGGTTTCGCTCGTCGCTACTACCAGAATCGTTGTTACTTTCTTTTCCTACAGTTACTTAGATATTTCAGTTCACTGCGTTCCCTTTTTTGACTTTAACATCAAAAAAACTATAAGTTTATTATAGTAGGTTGCCCCATTCGGAAATTCATGGATCTTCATTCATTTACAATTACCCATGACGTATCGCCGTTAATTGCGTCCTTCATCGGCTCTTAGTGCCAAGGCATCCACTGTACGCCCTTATTTTCTTCATTATTTTGAGAATTTACGTTGTTTATCTACTTTTCAAAGAACTTTTTTGATTTTCAGTACATTTAGACTGGTGGGCCTAAATGGACTTGAACCACCGACCTCACGCTTATCAGGCGTGTGCTCTAACCAACTGAGCTATAGGCCCTTAAAATCTTAAAGAATATTATATTAAAAGAATTAACTAATGAAAAAAACGAAAAACTTATTTTTTTAAATTAACTTAAGTCTTTCAAAACTGAAGATGATGATTTTAAAAAATTTCCTTAGAAAGGAGGTGATCCATCCCCACCTTCCGGTAGGGATACCTTGTTACGACTTAACCCCAATCATCGACCCTACCTTAGACGATTCCCTCTGCTTACGCAGTTAGGCTGTCGCTTTCGGGTATTGTCCACTTTCGTGGTTTGACGGGCGGTGTGTACAAACCCCGAGAACGTATTCACCGCGACATGCTGATTCGCGATTACTAGCGATTCCAACTTCATGAAGTCGAGTTGCAGACTTCAATCCGAACTGAGACTATTTTTTTGAGATTTGCCGAAAACTCGCGTTTCAGCTACTCTTTGTAATAGCCATTGTATCACGTTTGTAGCCCAGATCATAAGGGGCATGATGATTTGACGTAATCCCCACCTTCCTCCAATTTTTCATTGGCAGTCTCGCTAAAGTCCCCACCATAACGTGCTGGCAATTAACGACAGGGGTTGCGCTCGTTTTAGAACTTAACCTAACATCTCACGACACGAGCTGACGACAACCATGCACCACCTGTATCCCTGATAACCTCCACTATATTTCTATAGCTTTGCAGAGTATGTCAAGACCTGGTAAGGTTTTTCGTGTATCTTCGAATTAAACAACATGATCCACCGCTTGTGCGGGATCCCGTCAATTCCTTTAAGTTTCATACTTGCGTACGTACTACTCAGGCGGAGTACTTAATGTGTTAACTTCAGTACCGAGTTTAACCCCGACACTTAGTACTCATAGTTTACGGCGTGGACTACCAGGGTATCTAATCCTGTTTGCTCCCCACGCTTTCGTGCATCAGCGTCAGTAAAGACCCAGTAAGCCGCCTACGCCTCTGGTGTTCCTCCATATATTTACACATTTTACCGCTACACATGGAATTCCGCTTACCTCTATCTCACTCTAGTTAAACAGTTTCTCTAGCAGGACAACGTTAAGCGTTGAAATTAAACTAGAGACTTATTAAACCGCCTACGCACCCTTTACGCCCAATAATTCCGGATAACGCTCGCCCCCTATGTATTACCGCGGCTGCTGGCACATAGTTAGCCGGGGCTTATTCATTGAATAACGTCAAGATAGTTTTTCCACTATTGTTTCTTCTTCAATAAAAGAACTTTACATACCGAAGTACTTCGTCGTTCACGCGGCGTTGCTCGGTCAGAGTTTCCTCCATTGCCGAAAATTCCCTACTGCTGCCTCCCGTAGGAGTTTGGGCCGTGTCTCAGTCCCAATGTGGCTGTTCAACCTCTCAGTCCAGCTACACATCATCGTCTTGGTAGGCCTTTACCCTACCAACTAACTAATGTGACGCAAGCCCCTCTTTAAGCATACCTTCCGAAAAAGGTCTTTTAAAAATAAAAAGATGCCTTTTTATTTCCTATCCAGCCTTAGCAACTGTTTCCAATTGTTATTCTCGTCTTAAAGGCAGGTTGCTTACGTGTTACTCACCCGTTCGCCACTAAAATCTAAAAGATTTCCGTTCGACTTGCATGTATTAAGCACGCCGCCAGCGTTCATCCTGAGCCAGGATCAAACTCTTAATTTAATAAAGTGTAAAATTAATTCATATTTGATAATTAATTTTAATAAAATACATTTTTATAATGTATATTTTCGCAAAAAAATATTTTTAATTTTTTTAATTAAAAAAATCATCTTCAGTTTTCAAAGAATTAAAATTAAGATAAAAAA
>NZ_JBIPDD010000016.1:0-4227 GCF_046896035.1 Candidatus Phytoplasma palmae
AAAAGAAGCTTTGAATTACTCACGACTACTATGATTCTGCTTTTTCCTTGCTTCCGCAGACTATTCTGTGTTTTTCTACAGAGAAAGATTGTCTCTGAGAGAAGTTTAGGAAGATCAAAGTTACTCTAATTATTTACGCAAAACTCATTTAGGTATGCAGACCTTCTATGATTTGTGATTTTCAATCTATATAACATTGAAGATCACTTTTTTCATATATATACAGGTAGGTTTAAAGTTAGGTTTAAAAAAAACCTATGATGTTTTTTGAAAAAACACTGATAATTTTGAAAATCTAATAACAAAATTTTCAAATAACTTTAATTAATAGTTACAATTCATTTCTATTAAGTTATATATTACATACACCGTTTATTGCATTTAGCCTTTTTTGAATAAGGTTATCCGTGTGAGTCATTCTTCTGGCGTGATCTTTTTGGATATGAATTTCTCCTCAACCCGCTTTTATTCTTTGCTGTAACTTTTCATTCTTTCGTTTCAAAAGCCAAGAATATGAAGGAATATATCATCATAATATTCGTGATGCGTGAAATCACTCATAATTAGGCATCATTTTACGCACTTACTAAAATCATAATTTTATTTTTTTAATATTGTCCTTACTTATATAATTTTATTTTTTAGATTCTAGAATCTTTTTTTAAAAAAAAAACTATTCTCCATAAACATATAATATCACAAATAAAATTATAAAATTTTTTTTTATAATACAATATATTGGAAGAATAGTTTTTTTGAAAAAAATTTATTTAAAAAACCATGATTTACTTTTTTTATTATTATTCAATTTATCTAATTCTGCAAATTGTTTCAAAATATTTTTTTGCATAGTAGTTAAATGTTTAGGTATAGTTATTTGAACAATAACATAATGATCTCCTTTTTTATAAGAAGAATTTAAAAAAGGAACACCTTTATTCCTAATTCTAAAACTAGTTTGAGCTTGAGTGCCCTCAGGAATCTTTAAATCAATTTCTCCATAAATAGTAGGAATTCTAACGACAGTACCTAAAGCAGCTTCGTAAAAAGTTATAGAAACAGTAGAAATTATATTTTGTTTTTCTCTTTTAAAAATTTCATGATCTTTAATTGAAATTTCTATATATAAATCACCATTAGGAGCATTTAAATGGCCACCATCTCCTTGTTGCTCTAATTTGAAAGTCATACCTTTTTCAACTCCTGCAGGTATATGAAAAAAAGTTCTTTTGTTTTTCTTAACTCTTTTTTTTCCTTGACAAAAATAACATTTATTTAAAATAGTTTTACCTTGACCTTTGCATTGAGGACAAATTTGTTGAGATGTTATATTTCCTAAAAAAATTCTTTTATTAACAGTAATATAACCAGTTCCATCACAATAACTACATAATTCAATATCTTTGGAACTTCTAGCTCCTATACCATGACATTTATGACAATCTTCTTCAACAATAAAATTGATTTCTTTTTCTGCTCCTAAAACCGAATCCATAAAATCAATACATAATTCTATATGTTTATCTTCAGGAACATGATCGGAATTATTTCTATTACTTTTTTGTTGTCTGTTTCCAAAAAAACTTTCAAAAATATCACCAAAATCAAATTCCATATTCTCTCCACCAAAACCTTGAAATCCGCTTTGATGAAAATTATATCCATTAGAATTCCCAAAACGATCATAACTACTTCTTTTATTTGGATCTTTTAAAACTTGATAAGCCTCTTGAACTTCCTTGAATTTTTCTTCTGATTTAGGATCTTTAGAAACATCAGGATGATATTTTTTAGAAAGTTGTTTATAAGCTTTTTTAATGTCTTCGTCTGAAGCATTTTTTGACAATCCTAAAATTTCATAGTAATCTTTTGTTTTTTTCACAATATAAACTCCTGCTAAAATGGTTTAAATATTAAAATTAAAATTTTAAATTTAATAAAGAAACCAAAAAAAGAGACAATTACTCTTTTCTTGGTTTTTAATAATATTTATAATTTTAAAATATTATTTTTTTTCTTCAAAATCTGCATCAACAACATTATCTTTTTCTTTATTATTATCTTTATTATTGTTTTGCTCTTGGTTTTCTTTTTGTTTTTCTTGAGCTGCTTGATAAGCTTTAACAGCAACTTGTTGAGCTTCTTTTTCTAAGAAATCATGTTTTTCTCTAATTAATTTATAATCTTCAGTTTTTAAAGCTTCTTCTAATTCTTTTATGCCTTCTTCAATTTTTTTGTTGTCTTCAGGAGTAATTGAATCTTTCAAAGAAACTAAAGTTTTTTTAGTTTGAAAAATCAAATTGCTAGCTTCATTACGAGTATCAATTTTTTCTCTTTGTAAATTATCAGATTCTGCGTTTTCTTCAGCTTCTTTAAGCATTCTTTGAATTTCTTCTTCAGATAAAGAATTGCTACCTGAAATAACAATTTTTTGTTCTTTTTTAGTACCTAAATCTGTTGCTTTAACAGAAACAATACCATTAACATCAATATCAAAAGTTACTTGTATTTGTGGTACGCCACGAGGAGCTGAAGGAATATTATCTAAACGAAATCTTCCTAAAGATTTGTTTTCACTTGCTAATGGCCTTTCTCCTTGTAAAACGTGAATATCTACAGAAGTTTGATTGTCTTCAGCAGTAGAAAAAATTTGCTTTTGTGAAGTAGGAATAGTAGTATTTCTCTCAATTAACTTAGTAAAAACATTACCTAAAGTTTCAATACCTAAAGAAATAGGAGTAACATCTAAAAGAACAATATCTTCTACATCTCCTGTTAATATAGCTCCTTGTATAGCAGCTCCCATAGCAACTACTTCATCAGGATTAATGCTTTTATTTAAAACATTTTTATTTAATACATTTTTTACTAATTCTTGAACAGCAGGTATTCTAGTAGATCCTCCTACTAAAAGAACTTGATCAATTTTTTCTGAAGTTAATTTAGAATCACTTAAAGCTCTTTTTAAAGGAACCAAACAACGATCTACTAAATCATGAGTTAACTCATTAAAAATTGCTCTAGTTAAATTATATTCAAAATGAAGAGGACCACTAGATTTACTCATAGTAATAAAAGGTAAAGAAATTTGAGTAGAAGTTAATCCACTTAATTCTTTTTTAGCTTTTTCAGCTGCATCTTTTAATCTTTGTGAAGCTTGTCTATCTTTAGATAAATCAATTCCATGTTCTTTTTTAAATTCTTTAACTAAAAAATTAACTATTTTATAATCAAAATCATCACCACCCAAATGATTATCACCTGAAGTAGCTAAAACAGAAAAATTACCTTCATCTAAATTTAAAATAGAAACATCAAAAGTACCGCCCCCTAAATCAAAAACTAAAATATTTTGTTCTTTATTTTGGCTCTTATCTAAACCATAAGCTAAAGCTGCAGCGGTAGGTTCATTAATAATTCTTTTTACTTCTAAACCAGCTATTCTACCAGCATCTTTAGTAGCTTGTCTTTGAGCATCATTAAAGTAAGCAGGAACAGTAATAACAGCTTGTGTAACAGAATGTCCTAAATATTCTTCAGCTTGTTTTTTTAAATTTCTTAAAATCATAGCACTAATTTCTTGAGGAGTATATTTTTTACCATTTATATTAACAGTAAAATTACTTTCTCCCATATGTCTTTTAATTGAAACAACAGTATTAGGATTTGTTAACATTTGTCTTTTAGCTATTTCGCCTACAAAAATTTCTTCTCCTTTAAAAGATACAATTGAAGGAGTAGTTCTTCCGCCTTCTGCATTAGTAATAACTTTAGGTTCTTTTCCTTCCATAACAGAAACACAAGAGTTTGTAGTTCCTAAATCTATTCCAATAATTTTATTTGTTTTCATTATTTTCTTCACTCCATTCATTTATTTTTACCATTGCTGGTTTAATTAGATCGAGATAGAATTAGACCGTTTTTCTATTACTAGATATTAATCTAAGCCCCTCACACCACCGAACAAGCAAGTTTCCAAGCATTCGGCGGTTAAATAAGTTATTTCTGTAAACTTATTTTTCCTCTTTCGCCTTGTAAAGGTTGTTAACCTTTGCCCTGGTAGGCCATTATACTGAAACATTCCAGTTTAGTTTTGAGTTCCCTACGACTACTATGATTCTGCTTTTTCCTTGCTTCCACAGACTATTCTGTGTTTTTCTGCAGAGAAAAATTTTCTCTAAGAGAAGTTTAGGAAGATCGAAGTTACTCTAATTATTTACGCGACTC
>NZ_JBIPDD010000017.1:0-4030 GCF_046896035.1 Candidatus Phytoplasma palmae
GGCTTAGATTAATATCTAGTAATAGAAAAACGGTCTAATTCTATCTCGATTATTAGAAGAAAAAGAAAACCAATTATCTGAAGATGTATTAGAAAATATTTCATTTTCAACTCCAGAACACGAAAGTAATTCATTCGATGAATTAATCAAAAAAGAAGATGATAATCCTGAAAAAAATATTTTTTTTGATATAACAAATAATTTTGAAGATTCAGAATTATTTCAACTGGTAAAAGATAAAGTTAAAGAAACAGTGAAAGACACTATTAAAGAGACTGGTAAAAAAGTAGCAGATAAAGTTATTAGCCAGATAGATAAAATATCTGAAAAAAATAAAGAAGATGTTTTGTCTAATAATAATGATTCTAATTCTAATAATAAAACAACAAAAACAAATAAAAATTCTAATAATCAAAAAATAAAAACAAACATAAGTAATTCAATTATTTTAAAAAATAATACTAATAATTCTGATACTTTGGTGTCTAAAAATCTTTCTTTGAGTAATGATTTATTTGTTGATAACAAAAAAAACGTTATTGCTCCTGAAAAAAATTTTAAATTACCTGTTGATAGTTTTAAGCCTAAAATTTCTACTGGCGCTTTCAAAAATAATATGCGTTACTTTAGAAAACCTTTTTTGGGTAGCAGAATTTTAGGTAATCGTTTTATAAGAATGTAATTAGTGATAATTATATATAAAATTTTATTTTTTAAATTAAAATTTTTTTATTTTTAATTAAACATGCATGATATAAATTATTTTTGACAAAACTTGATTTTTTTAAATAAAAATTTTTAACAATTTATTAATTTAAAAGAAAATTATTTTTTTTAAAAAAAGATTCATCAAGTTTATTTTTCATTAAATAAAAAATTCAAAGATCATTGTTTTGTCAATTTTTAATTATCATGCTTTTTAATAAAAAAAATATAAGTATTAAATACTATTTAGTAAAAAATTTTAATTTTTTTGTTTTTTAAAAATAATGATGTAAATATAAATAAAAATTAAAAAATTATTTATTAAATTTTTAGTTTTTATTTATACAATAATTTATTTTTGGTATTAATTTTTGATTATTGTAACAAATTATACTATACTTTATAGTAAATATAATGTTTTTTTATAAAAAACATTATTTTTTATATATATATATATTTGTTCTTTAGAAAAAAATAAAAAAAAATAATTGTTTTATAACAAAGATAAGTAAATTTTAAAATTTATAACCCGAATGATTAAATAATTTTTTAAAAAACGTATTTATTTAAGGAAAAAAATGATGAATAGTCTAGTTTTGCTTTGTTTTTTTGTTATTGTTTTGGTTGTTATAAATATTTTTTTTTATTTTCTTTTTAAAAGAATGAAAATGAAAAAGATAATTCAACAAACTAATAAAAATATTGTGGAAGAAATATTAAAATCTCGTTTGATTTCAGAAAAAATAATTTCAGATACTGAAAAAAAAATTTCTTTATTAAAAAAAGAAGCAGATAATGATTTAACACAAAGAAGAAAAATTATTATTAATTTAGAAGAAAAAATAATTCATAAAGAAGAGTTATTAGATAATAGAATGAAATATTTAAACGAAAAAGAGGAATTATTGTATACTAAAGAACAAAAAATTAATAATAATCAAAGATATCTTGAAAAACTTCAGAATCAAGCGCAAGATATAATAAATAAACAATTGATTAAATTGGAAGAAATATCTTTTTTAACTTTAAAACAAGCTCAAGACATTATTATGAAAAAAGCAAAAGAAAATGTTTTTATTGAAATGAATAATTATATGAAGCAAAAAGAAGAAGAGTTTAAATTTCAACTTAAGAAAAAAGCTAAAAATTTATTGGTTTCTTCGATGCAACAAATTTCTAGAAATGAAAATATTTTTAGTCATAATATTAGTATGGTTTTTTTGGAAAAAGATGATTTAAAAGGCCGAATAATAGGAAAAGAAGGCAGAAATATTAAAACTTTTGAAATTATAACAGGAGTTGATTTAATAATTGACGATGTTCCTAACACAGTTCTTTTAAGTTCTTTTGATTCTGTTAGAAGAGAAATAGCTAAGAGAACTTTAGAAGAATTGATATTAGATGGAAGAATTACTCCTTCTAGTATTGAAAAAACATTTCAAAAAATGTCTATTGAAGTTGATAATTTTATACAAGAAATCGGAGAAGAAGCTGTTTTTGATACTAAAGTAGGTTTTATGGATGAAGAATTAATTAAATTATTAGGTAAGCTTCATTTTAGAACTAGTTATAGTCAAAATATTTTAAATCATTCTTTAGAAGTTTCTTATTTATCTGGAAAATTAGCTGCTGAAATAGGAGAAAATGAAATTATGGCAAGAAGAGCTGGTCTTCTTCATGACATTGGAAAATCTTTAGATTATCATGCTGAAGGTAGTCATGTTAAAATTGGTATTGAATTAGCGATTAAATATAAAGAACCTAAAGAAGTTATTGATGCTATTGCTTCTCATCATGAAGATAAAGAACCTAGCACTATAATAGCTATTTTAGTGTCTATTGCGGATACTATAAGTTCTTCTAGACCAGGAGCTCGCAAAGAAAATGTTGAAAGTTATTTTCAACGAATAACACATTTAGAAAAAATAGCAGACGAAATTGAAGGTGTTTCTAAATCTTATGCTATTAGATCAGGAAGAGAATTAAGAGTAATTGTTAAGTCAGAATATGTAGATGATTTATCTGTTTTTTCTATGGCTAGAACTATTAAAGAAAAAATTCAAAAAACTATTAGTTATAATGGTATTATTAAAATTACTGTTATTAAAGAAGTTCGAGCAGTTGAAATAGCTGAAATAAATAATTAATTAATTTTTAATTTTTAGATTATGTTTATTTTTTTTAAAAAATAAAATAAAAATTATAAAGGAGAAAATTAATGAATATTCTTTTTATTGGAGACATTTGTGGAAAGCCAGGCGTTGATTATTTAATAGAAAAAATTAATTTTTTAAAAAAAAAATATAAAATTGATCTTGTTATCGCTAATGCTGAGAATGTTGATAATGGAAAAGGATTAGATTATCGTAATTATCGAACTTTAGTTTTATCAGGAGTTGATGTCATAACTATGGGTAATCATACTTGGAATAATAATGAATTAAAAAGTTTTATTGATAAAACATATATTATTCGACCTTTAAATTTAAAAAGTCCTGCTGGAAGCGGATATAAAATAATTAATCACAAAAAAACTAAAATACTTATTATGAATGTTTTAGGTAGAGTTTTTATGGATAATGATAATTTATCTTGCCCTTTTAGGCATGTAGAAAAAATTTTAAATTTGTGTCATCGTAAATATAAATATTCTTTTTTAGATTTTCATGCTCAAGCCACTAGTGAAAAAATAGCTTTAGCATATTATTTTGATGGTAAAATAGATGCTATTGTAGGAACTCATACTCATATTCAGACTAATGATGAAAGAATTTTACCTAAAAAAACTCTTTTTATTTCAGATGTAGGAATGACAGGTTCTTTTGATGGAGTTATTGGACAAGACAAAAATATTATTATTAATAATTTTTTAAATAGTAAACGAAAAAGAAAACAAAAAATTGCTCAAGGAAAAAGGCAATTAAATGCAGTTTTTATAAGTTTAGGTAAAGAAAAAAAGATTGTTAAAATAAAGTTTAATGAATAAAATTAAATTATTTCAATTAATATACAAATGAAATTGAATAGAAAATGGTGGTAATTATGAAAAAAGTTATAGTTATATCTGGCCCTACTGCTTCAGGAAAAACTGATTTATCAGTTGAATTAGCTCATTTATTTAAAGGAGAAATTATTAATTCTGATTCTGTGCAAATTTATAAAAAATTTGATATTGGGTCTTCTAAAATTCAAGAAAAAGAACAAAAAAATATTAAACATCATTTGTTAAGTATTATTGAACCTGAAGAAACATATAGTATTTATGATTTTGGGCGCTAGTTCGAGCATAAATTGTAGAGGAAATTAAGGTATCCTTATTCCTTAT
>NZ_JBIPDD010000018.1:0-3878 GCF_046896035.1 Candidatus Phytoplasma palmae
TTTTAATTAAAAAAATCATCTTCAGTTTTCAAAGAATTAAAATTAAGATAAAAAAATTCTTAATTTAACAAAATTAAATTTATAAATATTATATGGTGAAGGGGGGTGGATTCGAACCACCGTACCTTACGGAGCAGTTTTACAGACTGATGCGTTTAGCCACTTCGCTACCCCTCCTAAAATATTAAAAATTTAAAAAACAAAAATTATAAAAAATATAAATATTTGATCTTTTAATTTTTTTAGTTAAAAAAACGTACATTAACATATAATAAAAAAATTATTTTCATGCAAATCAAACTCTTACTAATCTAGTTTAACATATTTATATAAAAAAAATTAAATTATTTAACTTTTTTTTAATTTTTTTATAAAAAAATAAATATTAAAAAAATTTTAAACAAAAAATAAATTACTTTTCTTAAATGAAAAGTAATTTATTTATATTTGTAATGAATTTAATTTTGAGATATTAAAAAACTTTTTTTTAAAGAATAATATTGTTTTTTCATCATTTTACGATTAACTATTGTTTGAAATAAAGTATAAATATTACCAACTATCCAATATACAGATAAAGATGAATCTTTAAATGATGCTAATGTCATTAAAATAATCATGATATAACTAATTAGTTTCATAGTTTTTTCTTGTTTATTTTTTTTAAATTCTTGTTCAGGAGTTAAAATTTTATTATTTTTATTTAAAAAATCAGATTTTTGTAAACTAACATAATTTAACAAAAACATAGTAACTCCCACTAATAAAGATAAAAAAATCTTAGTATAAATATTATTATTAGTAGAAAATTCATCGAGATATATAAAATTCAAAAAAGGCTTTGAAGTATGTAATTTAAAAATACCTCCAGGAACACGAAAACGATTTAAAGTTCTTAACATAGCAATAAAAATAGGCATTTGTAAAAAAGATAAAAAAACTCCAAATATATTAAAATTATATTTTCTATAAATTTTAAAAATTTCTGTTTGCATTTTTTGTACTGATTCAGGATCTTTTTTTAAAGAATATTTTTCTTGAATTTTATCAATTTCTGGTTGCATCAAACTCATATTTAAAGAAAAAGTACTAGTTTTAGTATAAATAGGCCAAGATAAAGTCCTAATAAGAATAGTAGTTAAAATTATACCTAAACCTAAATTTCCAAAAAAAATACCTTCTGAATTTGAAAATATTGTAGAAAAAAAAGACAAAAAAAATCCAATAAAAACAATTAAAACATTCCAAATATAACCCCATACAATGCCATAATTCCATTTAATTTTGGAAGACCATTGAATAGGTAAATTTTCTTCATCATCAATAAAAACTTTTAAAAATAATTTTTCACTACTATTATTTTCCTTTAAAAACAAAACATTAACATTTTGATCTGTTTTTTTTTCTTTTATTAGTTCATTATATTTATAATTTGAAATTTCTCGAACTTCTTCATCATTAGAAAAAATAGACAAAGAATTAAAATTTTTGTCTTCGAATCGAAATTGATTCAAACCTTGTCCATGGTTTATCGTTGTAAACAATTTAGATATATATAAAGGAGAATTATCATTACTATACTTTAATTCTTGAATATATTGTCTATTAGTTCCTATTTTTATCTTAAAAAATTCTTTAACTTTGTTGATTTTATCTTTTGAACTTAATAAAAAATCATTTCCTTTAAAAGAGAAATAATATTCATTACCATTCAAAATAGAATTCAAACTAGAAAAAAATTGAATAATAACATTATCTTTTTCATCTAAAGATAAATCATTAAAATAATCATTTGTTATATGTTGAACACGAATATCTTTGTTCTTATTATGTATATCAAATTTAAATATATCTAAATATTGTTGAGATTTTTCTAAATTAAATGTTCTTAATTTATTTTTGTCGTCTTTATGTTTCAAAACATAATTAGATTCAGAAAATAAAAATCTTAATTTTTTAGAATCAAATTTATCATGAAAAACAATTTTAAATTCTTCATTAATCCATTCATTATTATTTTCTGTTCTGGTAGTGAACATCTTTGTAATGGATATGAAAATAAAAGTTAAACAAAAAATAAATAAAAATTTTTTAAAAAAATGTATAATTGCATCATTTTTCATATTTTATATATTTCGTCCTTACTTGGGAGATTAATTAAAAAAGATTTTTTTAATAAAAATAAAACATTTTTTTTCAAATCTAAAAAATTCAGTTGCTTAGCTACAGGTTTAATAACAATAACGAAAGAAATATTTTTTTTCATAAAGAAAGAATTTTCATGAATAATCATTCTTAAACGTCTTTTAATTAAATTTCTTTCATGAGATTTACCATATTTTTTACCAATAATTAAAGCAAATCTAAAATAATTTAAATCCGTACCAACAACATAATATAATAAAAAAAAATAATTTCTTACACATTTATTAAATTTAAAAATAGAATTTATTTCCTTTTTTTTTTTTAAAATAAACTTTCTTTTCATTTTGAAATATAATACCTTTTTTTAAAATTATCTAATTAAAAATTATCAAAAACAAAAAATAAAAATAAATTATTTTCAATAATATTTTTTTAAAAAATAAAAAAAATAAAAATATAAATATAATTTAAAAAATAGATTTTTTAATTTTTATTTTGATATTATACAACTAATGAAAAAATTATTTTATTTTATCAAAAAAAAATTTCTTTTATTTTAGTATAAAAAAAATAAAAAATTAAAAAGAAAAAAAGATAAAAATAATTAATTTTAAAAAAATTAATTAAAAAATTAAAATTTTAAACAGTTAATTTAACTCTACCTTTTCTTCTTCTAGAAGATAAAACATTACGTCCACCTGGAGTAGAAATTCTATTTCTAAATCCGTGAGTTCTTTTTCTCTTTATTTTGCTTGGTTGATATGTTCTTTTCATAAATATAAACCTCTTTTCATAATAATTAATATAAATTTTTTTTAATTAAACAAAATTTCTTCTACTTTTTTTTCATCTAATTTTTGAATTAATAAAAGTAATAATTTAATAGTATTTTCGATATCTTTTTTATGGACAATAGAAGTATGAGAATGAATATAACGCGTTGGAACGCTAACAACAATAGAAACAGCTCCTTCATTTTGAACATGCATAGCAGAAGCATCTGTTTGACCACCCGTAGGAATAGGTTCTTGATAAGGAATATTATTTTCTTTGGCTAATTGAATAACAAAATTTCTTAATCCTTTATGAGCTACTAATCCAGAATCATAAATAGATAATTGAGGACCTTTACCTAATACTCTTTTAGAAACATTTTTATCTCCAGGTACATCATCGGAAATGCCAGTATCTACAGCTATCGCTATAGATGGTTTTATTTTATTTGCGCTTGTAATTGCTCCTCTTAAACCTACTTCTTCTTGAACAGTAAAAGAACCAATAAACCTATTAGGATTTTTGTCTAATAATTTTAATACTTCCATAACTATTAGAACTCCTGCTCTGTTATCTATAGCTTTGGATAATAAAAAATCAGAATTTCCTAAAGTTCTAAATTCAGTATAAGGAGTCACCATGTCGCCTATTTGGACCCCTAATTTTTCAGCTTCTTCTTTATCATTTACTCCTAAATCTAAAAATAAATTATTTATATCAGGAATTTTATTTCTCTCAGCAATAGATAAATTATGCGGTGGTCGAGCTCCTGTTACAGCAAATAAAATTCCTTTTTTAGTATGAATTTGCCATAACTGAGCTAACATTACTATACTCATCCAACCACCTAAAGTTTGAAATTTAGCAAAACCTTCCGGTGTTATTTCTGTTATAATCAATCATCGAGATAGAATTAGACCGTTTTTCTATTACTAGATATTAATCTAAGCCCCTCACAC
>NZ_JBIPDD010000019.1:0-1829 GCF_046896035.1 Candidatus Phytoplasma palmae
CTCTAGAATTAATAAAGAGTTACAAATTGAAATTTGAATTCTTGCATATAGGATTAATTCAAGTTTCTATCAAACCACTGATAAGAAAAGGCCTAACTCTTGTGTTTGAAAGATGGAAAGTTTACAGATTATCAAGACTCACTGTTTAGGTACGGTAGAATCAAGTCTCTATGATGGCCTAATATACTTCAATTGTAGCATTGATTTAACTATAAAAATTAAAGATAAAAATATTTTAAAGTCCCTTGAACTTGAGGTCAAACTCCATAATCTCAAAATGCTTCCAAGATCTTATTCTGTTGCAATCCTAATAAGAATGTATTTCAAGACCTTAAATACCGTTGATCATATAGGTAGGAGCAGTCAATGGAAAATCTTTAGGTCAAATTGAGTTTCAAACAGACCCTAGTAAGGGTAATATATTTGTTCCTAGAACATTGAACTAGGATCAAGTGTCTCTGCCTGAGGACTGGTTACTGAAGAAATCAGTTCCAGCAATCAGGCAAGAACAGAGCCAGCTAGAGACAATCACCACCCATCGGGAAGGCAACGTCTCTACCAGGTTCAATAGGATAATAAGGCTGGACCAGAGCCACGGTTGCAGGATGGAGCCTAAACTGTCCCACCAAGCACCTCAATGAACCCCACTCGACGGAGCTGCTCTGTTGAGGCCAAACTTAGCCAAGTTGATCCCAAGCCAAAAATGCCTCAACCAAAATACCAGGAAACCAATTCCTCACCTCCTATTTCTCCAACATAACCTCAGAGTTTGAAATCAATAAAAAGACTTTAAAAGAAGAATTTTACTCTAACAAAAATAAATTAAAAAGACAACAATTCTTCAAGAACTATGATAAATTACAAAGAGACATAATTCAAGAAAAATACTATTCATTTATGAAATCAATCAAAGCATACATCTGCTTCTTTGATTGGTTTGAAATGGAATATTCTCTAAAAGAAGTTGATATGATTAAAAATAAAATAGTAGTTTCATGGCAAGATGGAAAAGGATGGGTGATTGAAAGAATTCATCTGCCATTACAAGAAATTAAAATACCAGTCAAGGATACACAGGTAATTGCCTCTCCATATAAAATAAAATCTGAACCACTTGAGACCGAGCGAAACAATTTTACAAACCAAAATCTTAAAACAATTGGAGATCAACTAACCAGAATTGAAGAAATGGTCAAAGAGGAAAAAACAGAACCTCAATCTGCAAAGGAAACTGTTCATTTTTTGAAATCCCTAAAAACTACCATAATC
Organism: Candidatus Phytoplasma palmae; assembly: GCF_046896035.1. Lineage (NCBI taxonomy): Bacteria > Bacillati > Mycoplasmatota > Mollicutes > Acholeplasmatales > Acholeplasmataceae > Candidatus Phytoplasma > Candidatus Phytoplasma palmae. The sequence continues at coordinate 1,270 of NZ_JBIPDD010000019.1, forward strand.
AATTACAAAGTAAAGACCTCTTAAAAGAAATTAACAAAAGATTAGACACATTAGAGTTAATCCACTCTATCCTGGACAACCCAGAACAGTCGGATAGAAGGAAGTTTATTGCTGTTCTGGCTCAAGATAGTCAAGATGAATCAAGTGAGTCCAACGAGTCAATTCAATCTGAAGCAGAGGCAAGTTCAAGTCTGGCCAGCCCAAAAATCTCAAATCCAAACCCACCTTATTGGTCTCACCCACAGAAACTTTACTGGCCAAGGCCCACAATGCCCAATATGGGCTTAGAAGAGAAACCCATGATCCACCAAAATCAGTACTCTACCAATGCCATCAATGAGTGGATTATAGATAGGTTGACAGAATACAATATCCTCAATATTCTTTAGGAAATGACTATAGTTTCCACGGCCTACAAAACTAAGGGTAACACCTCATACCATGCCATAGCCTAAGCCCCAGTCGCTGGCTTCACGAGCCAACTCTAAAGTTTGTGGGATTATTATTTGGATGACGAGGATAAAGCCCAAATATTGTTTGCAGTCAAAAAAAACTATAGA
>NZ_JBIPDD010000019.1:1929-3229 GCF_046896035.1 Candidatus Phytoplasma palmae
CAAATATTTTATAGGTGACCCATCAAAGTTCAGAGATATGAAATTTTGACCGGCTAAAAATGCAAAAAGCTACAGAATTTTAAATGGTATAAAAATGTATTCTTAACAAAAGTCATAATCAGAAATGATTACAATCAGTCATTTTGGAAAGAAAAATATTTAGCAAGCCTACCTATTGTTTTTTCTGAAAAAATTAGAACTAAGTTAAGAAACTAAACAATAGTAGAGTCCTTATGATAGACTAAAAATGCAAAAAGCTACAGAATTTTAAATGGTATAAAGATGCATTCTTATCAAGAGTCATGACCAGAAATGATTACAATCAGCCAGAAAAGAAAAATTTTTAGCAGGCCTGCCAATTGTCTTTTCTGAAAAAATTGGAACTAAGTTAAGAAACTATAACAATAGTAGAATCGATAGACTGATCTATGGAGATCTAATTAATATAATCAATGAAGAAGGCTTGTTACTATGTAATAAGCTCAGACTAAAACAATAATTAAAAAAAGAACAAATCTCGAGCAAAAGGGAATTGGGAAGTTTTTGTGGGCAGTTCAACTTACAACCAATTAATCAGACAAGAAAATATCCCAAGAAAAAACATGTAAAAGCTGTCAATCCTTGAAAGTAAATTGGAAGCAACAAAAATCATATGAACAAAAATTCTCCAAACCTCAAAGTTCTAAACCAAAACAAAAGCAAAAACCATTCATCAAAAAAGAAAGACTAGCAGTCTGCTACAAATGTGGCAAGACTGGTCATTACAGCAATAAGTGCAAAATGAAGTCAAAAATAAATAACATAGAAATTAATGAATCAGATTTAATTAATTCAATCAAACAAAATTTAAAAAATCTTCTTTTGAATTCCGACCCAAGTTTCTTTTACTCAAAAGAAACCAGATCAAGTTCATCCCAAGAAACAGACTTCTCGAAAGGAAAAATCTATGTAATAACCAAGGAACAAGATCTAATGTATTCATTGATATAATACAAGACCTCGACCTGAAAAAAGACTATCTACTGAAACCAAAAAATTCTTAGGCCGAGGACAAGAAAACAAAGTACATCCAACCATACAACCTAGGAAATATCCTAAAGAGATTTGAGCCAAATGAAAAAAAAGCCTGTTACCCTACAAGACTTGCAAAAACAAATAAACAACATAAAGGAAGAAATCCTCCAGATAAAACAACCAAATAAAACAATTTGAGAAAGGCAAAGAAATCCAAGAAGCAATAGATGAGGAAAACCAAAATTTTATGGAAGCAATAACCCAAATTACTATCCAAAAATGAAAT
>NZ_JBIPDD010000020.1:0-3210 GCF_046896035.1 Candidatus Phytoplasma palmae
CGACTACTATGATTCTGCTTTTTCCTTACTTCCACAGACTATTCTGTGTTTTTCTACAGAGAAATAATTTCTCTAAGAGAAGTTTAGGAAGATCGAAGTTACTCTAATTATTTACGCGACTCATTTAGGTATGCAGACCTTTTTTGATCTTCAATCTATATAACATTGAAGATCAAATTTTTTTTATATTTTTATATATACAGGTAGGTTCAAAGTTAGGTTATCAACCCTAGGATGTTTTTTGTTAAAAACATTGATAATTTTGAAAACCAAATATTAAATTTTCAAATAACTTTGAAAAACAGTTACAATTCATTTCTGTTTGGTAATATAATTACCCCGTTTATTGCATTTAGCCTTTTTTGAATAAGGTTATCCGTGTGAGTCATTCTTCTGGCGTGATCTTCTTGGATATGAATTTCTCCTCAACCCGCTTTTATTCTTTGCTGTAACTTTTGATTCTTTCGTTTCAAAAGCCAAGAATATGAAGGAACATATTATCATGATGTTCGTGATACGTGAAATCACTCATAATTAGGCATCATTTCGCGCCCCATGGACTTTCCTAAACTTAATTAATTATATCTTTATTTAAAAATAAAAAAAATTAAACTTCGATCGTCTTATATTATTTTCTAACAACTATATTTTAACAAATTTTTATAAAAAAATATTTATTTCTTTACAAAAAAATAAAAAGTATTTTTATTTTTCTAAAGATAAAAATACTTTTCCTTTTTCGTTGATTTTAATACATTTTGTTAATAATTTATTACCTTTTTGTATAAAATCTTCTATTTTTGTAAATTTATTTATATTATGAATTTTACTATAATGAATAAATCCTTCAACGTGAGGAAAAATTTCTACTATAACGCCAAAAGATTTTCCAAATTTATCGCTTAAAATTTTTAAAACAGTTACTTGATAAATTTCTCCCACTTTAACTTCTTTAACTAAATCTAAAATATAATCAACTGCTTTTTGAACCATCTCAATATTTTGATGCATAACTATAATTCTTCCGTCTTGTTCAATATCTATTTTGACATTATCATATTTAGATATAATTTGAGAAATTATTTTACCGCCTGAACCTATTACATCACGAATTTTATGAACAGGAATATGAATGATTTTAACTTTAGGAGCGTATAAAGATAAATCTTTTTTTGGTTTATCAATAACTTGGCTCATGTTTTTTAAAATTTCTATTCTACCTAATTTTGCTCTTTCTAAACATTCTTTTAAAATGTTTATCTCTAAATATTTCATTTTAATATCCATTTGCAAAGCAGTAATTCCTTTTTCAGTACCAGAAACTTTTAAATCCATATCCCCTGTATGATCTTCTAACCCTTGAATATCACTTAAAATAACGTATTCTTTGGTATTTTCATCAAAAAATAAACCCATAGCTATTCCTGCAACAGATTTTTTCAAAGGAACTCCAGCATCCATTAAAGCCATAGAAGTAGCACAAATAGTAGCTTGCGAAGAAGAACCATTAGATTCTAAAATTTCAGAAACAACTCTTATAGTATAAGGAAAATCATCTTCCGATGGCAAAACACAAGATAAAGCTTTTTCAGCTAATATTCCGTGTCCAATTTCTCTTCTAGAAATCATCATATACCTTCCTATTTCTCCAACAGAAAAAGGAGGAAAATTATAATGAACAATAAAACGTTTTTGTTCTTCTTGAGTTAAATCATCAATCAATTTACTTTCTCTTAAAGTTCCTAAAGTAACAACAGATAAACTTTGTGTTTGTCCACGAGTAAAAATAGCAGAACCATGAGCTCGAGGTAAAACGCTAATTTCGCTTTTTATAGGTCTAATTTCGTTTATTTTTCTACCATCTATTCTTAATTTATTTTTAATAATCATACTTCTTATTTCTTTTTTTACTAAAGAATGAAAAATTTCCTCAATAAAAATAAAATATTTAGGATTTTTTTCTAAAGATAATAAATTTTGTTCTAATTCTTTGGAATTTTTGGAATTATTATTTTGATTATTTTGTTTAAAATTATCTAAAATTTCTCTCTTGAGTTTTTCTATATTTTCATTTAATTCATTTTTACTAATTTTATAACTATTACTTTGATTTAAAATATCTTTTATTTGAGAAATATATTTTTCTTCTATAAGTGAACTTAATTTTTCTATATTTGAATCTTGAGAAGGAATAATAATTTTTTTTGGATTTATTTTTTCCTTAATTTTTTCTTGAAAAATACAAAGTTCTTGAATTTTTTTATGTCCTAAAACCATAGCTTCTAACAAATCAGCTTCAGATATTTCATTAGCAATAGCTTCTATCATATTTAAACTATTTTTAGTACCAGATAATATTAATATAAAATCAGATTGTTCTTTTTGTTTTAAATTGGGATTAATAATAAATTTATTTTTAATTTTACCAATACAAATTCCTGATACAGGTTCGTTAAAAGGTATTTCTGAAAGAAGTAAAGACAAGGAACTTCCTAAAATAGCAAATATTTCATTATTACAATCATCATCACTGCTTAAAACAGTATTAACAACTTGAATTTCTTGTCTAAAAGAATGAGAAAATAAAGGTCTTATAGTTCTATCAATTAAACGTGAATTTAAAATCTCCTGATCAGATAATTTACCTTCTCTTTTAGAAAAACTACCAGGTATTTTCCCCACGGCATAAAGTTTTTCTTGGTATATCACCATTAAAGGAAAATAATTTAATAAAGTTTCATTTTTACCTAATACTGAAACACTTAAAATTACAGTATCTTTATACCTTACTAAAACATTTCCACTAGATTGTTTAGCTAATTTATTAATTTCTACCGTTAACAGATTATTTTCAAAAATAGTTTCAAAAAAACACGAATTCATTTAATTTTTCCTTTTCAAATTTGGTATATATAAATAAACTAACTTAATTTTTTATTAAATATATTTTTTTAAAAAAAATTTATTACAAAACTACTTTTAAAAATAAAATGTTAATTAAAAACATATTTTTAATAAAAAAATATTATGTTTTATAAATATAAAAATATAAAAAATGGCGCCTACACTAGGGCTCGAACCTAGGACCCTCTGGTTAACAGCCAGATGCTCTACCAACTGAGCTATATAGGCACATAAATAGCCCCATATTATTCTTTTATACAAAAAAATAATATGGATTTGTGGTAGAGGATGAGGGATTTGAACCCC
>NZ_JBIPDD010000021.1:0-2932 GCF_046896035.1 Candidatus Phytoplasma palmae
TCATGATGTTCGTGATACGTGAAATCACTCATAATTAGGCATCATTTCGCGCCCCTATTTCATCCATATGACTTGCTAACATAATTTTAGGACCATTCAATCCCTTAAAAGCATTTAAACTTCCTAAATTATCATATTCAATTTTATCTACTATTTTTTCAATATTTTTCTTAATAAAATTACGAACTGAACTCTCTTGACCAGGAACAGCACTTAACATTGTTAATGTTTTAAATTTTTTTATTAACTCAGACATCTGAAAAACCCCTTTTTTATTATTTTTCTTCATTTAACATTTTTCTTTTTTCAAAATTATTTATTTCTTTCAAAACAATTATTTTTTTAAAAAATATAAATAAATAAAAAAAGAAAGAACATAAAAATAAAATAGATAAAACGTTCAATATGATATCATTAATATCTACTTTACTACCTAAAAGATAAAAACTTAAACTCAATAAAGTTATGTATACAATAAATTGAGAACATAAAGGGAAAAAATCATGTTTTTCAAAATAAGATGCATATAACTGAATTATACTGTGTACGATTAATATATAATAAATCATATCACTGAAAGAAAATATAATTTGGAGATATTTATTTTCCAAAAAAGAATGAATAATAAAACCAAAAGAAATCAAAATAAGAAAAATATTTTCAAAAAGAAATAAAAATTTCATAAATCCTAAATTTCTTTTAAAATTAGCAAAAACTAAAAAATAATTAATCAAAATTATAAAAATCCCCAAAAGAACATTATATATTTGAAAAGGACCAATTTTAAAAAATTTTGGAAAAAAACACGATAAACCAGCTAACAAAAAAAATAAACTTTTAAAAAAAAATAAAACTAATTCTTTTTTAATAATTTTTTTCACTTAATATTAATATCCCTTTCAATTCAAAAATAAAGATAAAAAATTATTTTTTTAATCGATTTTTTAAAAGAAAAAAATATATCATTCTATAATAAAATTAAATTATAACTAATCAATATATTAATTAAATTAAAATTTATATTTTTATTTTTTTTATAATTAATTTAGATTTTTTGAAAAATTTTTATTAAACTTTTTATTTAATGTTATCTTGTAAAACGCGAATTAATTCTGCTTTTTTTAATTTATAAAAATTTTGAATATTATATTTTTCAGCTAATTTTCTTAAATCAACTAATAAAAATTTATTTAAATTAATTTTATCTAATTCATTAATCTCTTTTAATTCATCTTTTGTTTCGTCTTTTGATTCTGAAATAGATATTTTTTTTATGTCATCAGAGGTAGATAAAATTTTATCTGAACCATTTTTTTCATATTTTTCCAAATTTTTTTTAGCTAATTCAACATATTCCTTGAATAATAAAGAATTATTAAAAACTAGATCTGATAACATTTTACGATTAATTTTTACATTTGCTAAAAAAAGACCATGAATAAATTTAGAATAACTAATCCCATTATTGATGCAACCAGCATTAATCCTTGTAATCCATAATCTTCTAAATTGTCTTTTTCTTTGTTTTCTGCCTATATAAGCATATTGTAAAGATCGCATAACTTGTTCATTAGCTGTTTTATAAATAGTACTTTTAGAACCAAAATATCCCTTTGCTAATTTTAATACTTTTTTGCGACGCTTATGCCTTGCATTTGTAAAATTTATTTTTACCATCTTTAAGCCTCTGCTTTCGTTATTTTTTTCTTATTCCAATTAATTATAACAAAAATAAGATTAAATTAGATGTTTTATTCTTTTAATATCAGAAAAATGCACACTTGTAACTTTTCTTAATTGTCTATTTTGTTTTGTAGTTTTAGAACCAGCTAAATGATTTTTATAAGAATGTCTTCTTAAAAATTTACCTGTGCTAGTCTTTTTTATTCTTTTATGTAAACCTTTATGAACTTTCTTCTTTATCATAAAAAATTTATAATCACCTTTTTCCTATCCTATAATTTTAAATTTTAATATTTTCCGTTTATTTTATAAATAACATAAAAAATATATAAAAATATATATTTGAATTTATATTTTTATTTCATTAAACTGACTGAATAATTTAAAAAAATATTTCAAAATCATATTACAATAATGATAATTAATTTATTTAAATCATTAATAATTATTTGTATAATTTTTGAATTTTAAATTTTAAATATTTAGTTAATAAAAAACAAAAAAACAAAAAATAGAAATAATAAAAATATAAATATATTAAATTTTAAATTAAAAAAAATTAAAAAGTAAAAACAAAAACTATAATTAAATTAAATATAATTTTAAAAAATTTTTATATTTTCGTCTTTTTTAGCTTTAACATGAATTAAATTAACATAAAATAAGCATTAATAATAAATATTAATGATTAGTATATTATGTTTAATTTTTATTAATTTTTATTAATATTTTTTTTAGATGTTAAGATAGTAGTCATTTGATTACCTTCCATCTTAGGCAAAACATCAACAAAAACAATTTCTTTTAATTTATTATTAGATAAAATTTTGTTAATAATATTTTCACCTAATTCTTTATGATTAACAATCATTCTTCCTTTAAAACGAATCATAATCTTAACCTTATATTTTTGGTTTAAAAAATTATGTACTTGTTTAATTTTATAGTTTAAATCATTATCATCTATATTAGGATTAAGACGAATTTCTTTTAAAACTCTTATATGCTGCTTTTTTTTAATTTCTTTTAATTTTTTTTGTTGTTTATAACGAAATTGAGAATAGTTCATCAAACGAACAACTTTTGGTTCAGAATCAGAATTAATCATAACAATATCTGTTTCTTTTTCTTCAGACAATTTAATTATTTCGTTTTTTTCTAAAATACCCAATTTTTTTCCATCTTCATCAATTACTAAATCGAGATAGAATTAGACCGTTTTTCTATTACTAGATATTAATCTAAGCCC
>NZ_JBIPDD010000022.1:0-2895 GCF_046896035.1 Candidatus Phytoplasma palmae
GAGGGGCTTAGATTAATATCTAGTAATAGAAAAACGGTCTAATTCTATCTCGATTATTAAATTATCTTGTCAATTGCAAAATAAACCAATTAACGAAAATTTAATTGATTCATTATTGTATGAAATGGATTTAGATGAAACTTTTAAAATAAGGAAAATAAATGAATTATCTGGTGGTCAAAAACAAAGAATATCTATTATTCGTGCATTAATTAAAGAAAGTAAGATTATTTTAGCAGATGAGCCTACTTCTAATATTGATAGTAGTACAAGTAAAAAAATTTTTGATAAATTTAAAGAAATTTCTAAAAAAAAATTATTTGTTATTGTTACTCATGATGAAGATAAAGCTTATAAATATGCAGATAGAATTATTAAAATTCAAAATGGTTTCATTATTGAAGATAATATCCTTAATAAACAAAATAAATTTTTAAAACAAAATAAAGTAGTTTCTTATTCAAATAATATTGTTAAAAAAGAAAAAAAAAATAATTATACTGAAAAAGAATTTATTTCTATTTTTAGTTGTTTAAAATTTAAATTAATTTTCAAAATGGCTTTAAGTATTTTAAAATGTAAGAAGTTATTTTTATTTTTTATTTTTATTTTTATGCCTATTATTTTTGCTTTTCTTTACGGTTTCCCTATTATGTGTTCTATTTTTTTTTCTAAAGAAAAAAATTCTTTTTTACCTGTAGAATATTTTAATTTATTTTATAAAATGCTTCAAAATGTATCTAAATCTGAAATTTTGGATTTTTTTATCAAAATTTTAATATTTTTTGGTTTATTACCTTTTTTAATATTGTTGTTTTATTTTTCTTTGAGTATTAGATTAAAGAAAAGAGAAATAGGCATTTTAAAAGGTTTAGGATCTAATAATTATAATATTTTTAAAATTTTTCTTGTTGACTGCTTTATATTTTCTTTTATTAATTTTGTTTTATCTTTGCTTTTATTAATGTTTTTGACGAAAAGCTTATTTTATTTATATAATTTTAATTCAACAATTTCAGAATCTAATTTTATTATAAATTTTTTGACATTTTCTATTCATGATGATAATTTAAAACAAATTATATTAGAAAAATTTCAACATTTTCAAATTTCATATTTTTTTATTTCTCCAATTTTAAGAATTTTATTGTTATCTTTTTATTTATTTATTGTAATTTTTTTATTTTCTTTTTTATGTTTAATTTTGCCCATTTTTAATTTACTTAGAAAAAAAACTATAGACATTTTAAAGTAAAAAAATCAATCAGAAAATAAATTGATTAAAGTTTCTATTTTAGGTTGGGTTTATAAAAGCATTTTTTTTCTACAACAGATAAAGGTTCTGAAAAATTTCCTTTGTCTGTTTTTTTTATTTTATCTTCAATAGAATTAAATTTAGCATCCATATCATCTAAAAACCACAACAAAAGAGCTTCGCTTATTTGAGGTTTTTTAGCTGCTCCGTATTCTAAAAATCCATGATGAGAAATTATTAAATGTTTTAATAATAATATTTCTTCGGTATTTTGTATTCCTAATAAGCAAGCTTCTTCGTGTATATTATTAACTCCTGAAATTAAATGTCCTAGTAAAATGCCTTCTTTTGTGTAAGTTTTATTAATAAAATCAAATTCTTGTATTTTAGCCATATCATGTAAAATTATTCCTGAATATAACAAGTCTTTATTTAAAAAAGGATATGTTTCTAGGAAAACTTCAGATAATTTTAACATAGTTATTGTATGGTGTCCTAAACCTCCATGATAGTTATGGTGCATTTTGAAAGCTGCAGGAATTGTTAAAAATTTAATTTTATTTTTTATAAATAAATTAGTAGTTATTTGGTTTAATATTTTATTTTTTATTTTAGATAAGTAATTTTCTATATATTGTTCTACAATATCAAATGAAATAGGCGAACATTTAAAAAAAACAGAATAAAATTTATAAATTTCTTTAAAATTTAAAACATTTTCTATTAAATCAAATTGTTCACATATAAGAATATTTTTTTCATCTTTTTTTTTATAAACAAAATCAAAAATATAAATTTTTTCTATCAAAGGATTTTTAGAATTCATGTCTAATTTTATATTTAATGCAAAATTTTCAGGTAATAAAACTTCAACATTTTTAAAATTTGTTCCTTGGTTTATATTATTGACTTTTCCTACTAATTTATATTTTTGTCCTATTTTTTTGTTTTTAAAAAATTGTGTTTGGTTTTGATATTTCATAATATTTTCTAATCTCTTTTTTTATTTATTTTAAAAAAATTTTTTATAAATAGTGTTTAATTTTTTTTTTAAAATAAAGATATTTATTTAAATATCTTTTTTTATTAAATTTAAAATAATCTATTATTCTGCAATCTAAAATAAATGTTAAACCGAAAAATAATTCTTCATTTATTGTAGGCCAATTATTTTTTATAATAAAAAGAATACTTTTTTGCAAACCAATATTTAAAAAAGAAATAGCATTTGTATTTTTTAAAGATAAAAAAGCTTTCATAAAGTATGGTTGTTTTAATATTTTTTGAAATTCTTTAAAAATTTGTTCTGGTTTTATTTTTTGTAATAAAAATATATTTTTTTTTAAAGCTTTTTCAGTTTTTTTTTCTATTTTAAAATTTAATTTAGATTGAAAATAAAAAATTCTTAATATTCTTAATGCGTCTTCTGATAATTTTTTATAAGGGTTTCCGATAGTTTTAATTTGTTTTTTTTGTAAGTCTTTATAACCTTGCATGTAATCAAATATATAACCCTTTTCATTCATTAAAAAGCTATTTATGGTAAAATCTCTTCTTAAAATATCTTCCTGAATTTTTGATACAAAATCGAGATAGAATTAGACCGTTTTTCTATTACTAGATATTAATCTAAGCCCCTC
>NZ_JBIPDD010000023.1:0-2704 GCF_046896035.1 Candidatus Phytoplasma palmae
GTATTTTATAGTCTTTTCATTCTATAAAACAAAGATATGATGTACAACATTATCATAGTTGTTGCAATTGGTTAAATTGCTAGTCTTTTAGGCATCTTTCTCGCCCTAAACCTGACAATACATATGATATCGATTAACAATATAATTTTCTATTGAATTGATGCTGCTTTTTTTAAAAACAACTTGGTTATCGTATATTTCTATTCCTCTAATTAATCTATCTAAATCAATAGAATCATTAACACCAGTAAAAAAAGAATCCCTTTTTAAATAATCTAATCTATCAAAATCTAATTGACTAGATAAAAGTTTTTCTAATAAAACAAATTTATGTTCCTTATTTATAATCGCGATAGAATTAGAAAGTTTCACCTTAAAATTTATTAATCATTATCAGTTATTTTTCTAAGCCCCGCACACCACCACGCAAGCAAGTTTCCAAGCACGTAGCGGTTACTCTCTGAAAACATCAAAGAGTTTTCCCTTTCGCCTTGTAAAAGTTTTTAACTTTCTCTTTAGTAGGAACATTACATTTCAATATTCCAATTGAAAATTTGATTAACCTACGACTACTATGGTTCTGCTTTTCCCTTGCCTCTTTTTCAAAATAATTTTTTTATTATTATTTTTATAAAGAAGTTTAGGGAGATAGAAGTTACTACAAAACACCACCTTTATACTTTTAGGAGAGATAACCTAATTTTTGAACTAAAAAATAATTAGGTGAATTCTGATTTTTTTATCTCTTATTTTTAATAAGAGTGATAATTTTTAATTAGCTTCTATTGTTCTAATTAAACTTTCAGAACCGAAAATAATATAACTATTTCATTTTCAGGAAGTTGACTTTCTTATCTTTATTCTCTTAGGAGTCATTAAAACTCTTTTCCATAAGTATTTTCATCTTGCGAAATCATATTGGTTTAATAGTTACACCTCAATAACACTTTTTTCTCTTGCTTTAATTTATAATTCTTTCGTTTTAAAAATCAGAGAAACGATGTACAGCATTATCAAAACTGTCACGATTGGTTAAATCGCTAATGTTTTAAGCATCTTTCTCGCCCATAGAAGCAACATCATATTTAAATTCTAAATCTATAGAATCTAAAATAGAAACAATTTCAGGATGATTCATAATTATTTGAGCACTTTTTTGCTCATGATTAGTATTAAATATAGTTTCAAAAATATGAGAATAAGAACCATGCCCTATATCATGCAACAAAGCAGTAGTTAATAAAAGTAATTTTTTTCTAAAATCAAATATTTTTCTTCTTTCTAAAAGTTTATTATTAGTTTCAAAAAATCTTCTAGCTAATTCATAAACTCCTAAACTATGAGTAAAACGAGAATGCTCAGCTCCATGAAAAATAATATTAACACAACCCAATTGTTTTATTCTTCTTAATCTTTGCATGACACTTGTATCAATTAATTTTTTTAAAAATACATATTCAAAATAAATATAACCATAATCGCGATAGAATTAGAAAGTTTCACCTTAAAATTTATTAATCATTATCAGTTATTTTTCTAAGCCCCGCACACCACCACGCAAGCAAGTTTCCAAGCACGTAGCGGTTACTCTCTGAAAACATCAAAGAGTTTTCCCTTTCGCCTTGTAAAAGTTTTTAACTTTCTCTTTAGTAGGAACATTACATTTCAATATTCCAATTGAAAATTTGATTAACCTACGACTACTATGGTTCTGCTTTTCCCTTGCCTCTTTTTCAAAATAATTTTTTTATTATTATTTTTATAAAGAAGTTTAGGGAGATAGAAGTTACTACAAAACACCACCTTTATACTTTTAGGAGAGATAACCTAATCTAAATAAATATATTTTAAAGAAAAATAATTTAAAAATAAATTTATTATTATTAATTAGGAGAATTCTTGTTATTTTTATAAAATTAAAATGATAATTTAAATTGTTCCGATTTGTAACAAATTAAAGTAACAAGAACGCAGAAAATATAATTATTGTATCTGCGTTTGAGACTAAATTCTTTTATTTCTCTTAGGAGTATTTCAACTCTTATCCTTGAGTATATTCACCTCGCGAAATCTTATTGGATAAATAATTTCTCCTCAATACGCTTTTAACTTCTGCTTTAACTATATTTTTTTCATTATATAGAACGAAATTATGATGAACAACATTATCACAATTGTTACAATTGGTTAAATTGTTAGTGTTTTGAGCATCTTTCTCGCCCAATCGGATCTCTAAAAACTTCTAATCTTTGAAATTCTTCTGGTTTGTTAAATTTTTGTTGTTTTAACATCGAAAAACTCTCTTTTTTAAATTTTTTTTCTTTCTTGAATTTAAAATAAAATATTAAAATATAAAAAAACTGTTGTTCTAATCAGTTTTTTTTTATAAATAATAATTTTATTTTCAAAAATAAAAAATATGAAAAAATTTTAAATTTTAAACAATTAATTCTACTAAATCACCGTTTTTTAATAAAAAAGCACTAGCATCATCAGTGTCCAAATGACATTCTAAAGAAAAATTTTCATCAACACGACATAAAACATTACCTAAAATTCCTGACTTAATTCCTTCTATTTTTACAGAAACTATTTGTTTATCAACAACATTAAATTGTTTAGCTTCGGAAGGAGACAAATGTATATGTCATCGAGATAGAATTAGACCGTTTTTCTATTACTAGATATTAATCTAAGCCCCCCA
>NZ_JBIPDD010000024.1:0-2398 GCF_046896035.1 Candidatus Phytoplasma palmae
GGAAAGCCAAAATATTTTTTTTTACCAGTTCGTTTTGGGTCTTCCGAAAAAATAAAAAAAAAAAAAAATAAAATAAAAATTAATTTATAAAAAATTTAACTTTAAGTCAATTTTATAAGCAATAAAATTACCTATTAAATAAAAAATTTGAACTAAAAAAAACAATACTAAAACACAAACCCAAATTAAATCTAAATTATTAAATCCATATTCAGAAAAATCATACATTCCTTGAAAACCATAATAATAGGCAATTTGTCCAAGACCTTTCAATCCTACAATAGATAAAACACTGGAATAAGATAAAGAAGATATAAAAAGAGAAATAAATTTTAAAATTAAATATGAAATTGATTCTCTTAATAAAAAATATATTATAAATTGAAAATTATTTGCTCCTAAAGTATAAGCAGTTTTATAAAGTTCAGGATTAATTTGAAGAAAAACTTGTTCACAATTACGAGCAAAAATAGGAATTAAAACTGAAATCAAACATATTATTCCAGCTTTAAATCCATAATAAATATTAAAATAATATCCAATAAAACCATTAATTAATAAAATAATCAAAATTAAATAAGGAATTGAAATAAAAATATTCATTAAATTATTAATAACAAAATAAGTCTTTTTTTTATTAAAAATTCTAAGAAAATACAACACAATTCCTAAAAATAATCCTAAAATACCAGAAATTAAACAAGAAAAAAAATTTATTTTTATAGTTTCCAAAAAACCTTCTAATATTAAATAATGAACTTTAATATTAGAATAATTTTGAAAATTTCCAGAATGACGGTAATTTAAAACATTCCAAAAACGTTTTAAAATAATAAAAATATATTTCATGTTTTTACAAAAAAATTATTTTTTTAATATAGTTATTTTTTTAATATATTATTTTTTTTCGATAATTTCAAAATATTTATTAATTTTTTCTGTCATCACATCATTAATATCTGAAGAAATCATATTTAAAAAATTTGAATATTTATTTTGATATTGATCTATTAATTCTGGTTTTTGTAAAACTTTTTTAAGAGAATTGATTAACTCTGAATCACTATTTTTAACCTTAGTTATCAAAGAAATAGTATAAATATATGAATCTTCTTTATTTTCGTCCAATTCAAAATTTGCAATATAATTAACATCTTTTTTTAATGTGTTTATTCCAATAACAGCAGGATAATTTATAAATAAATCATAATCTGAATTAATATCTTTAAATTTATTAAAAATTTCTATTAAAGTATCTGCTTTATGCAATTCTATATTTGGTGAAATATTAAAATATTCTTCTTTTAAATTTATTTTTTGCAATAAATTTAATTTTTTATCATGAAATTGTGTCTTTCTTTTAATTATTGAAAGATTTTCAAGAAAGCGTAAAGCTAAAGCTTGTTGTGGAACCTCTTTACAAAATAAAATTTTTATTTTTTCTTTAGAATCTATTCTTTTTTGCAAATCTTCCCACTTTTTTATTTTATTAGGATTATTTTTTGTATTGAATAATCCTAAATTAGCCCAATAAAAAGTTTGCGCAACAACAGATTTTTCATCCGGAGATTCTATTTTGCTATTATTTTGATTTAAAACAAAAGTATAAGGTAAATGACTATCTAATTTAGCAATAACACCATCATTATTTAAAATTTCATTAGTTTGTTTGTATTGATGAGGTAAAAAAGAAACTTCTAAAATAATATTTTCCTTTTTTAACTCTTCTTTAACAGGTCCTTCTAAAAAATCTTTTACAGTAGGCAAAGCAGTTGCTATTTTCAAAATTTTATTTTCAGAAGAATTTGAATATTCTTTTTTAAGAAAAAACAAAAAAATAATTATAAAAAATAAAAAAATACAAAAAATAGATAAAATACTTAAAATAAATTTATTTTTTTTCACTTGAAACCATATATTCCTTAATAATAAATTTTAACTTTTCTTCGAAAAATATTTAATTTAAAAAACTTTCTTATAAGAAAAAGGTTCAAAATCATAAGAAGGTTTTAAAGAAGTTATTTTTTCTATTTTACCTTTATTTAAAATAGCAACTTTAGTGCATAAAGTTTTAATAACTGTAATATCATGAGAAATTAAAAAAATAGTTGTTTTAAAATTTTTATTTATTTTATAAAACAAATTTAAAATATTTTTACTCATTTCATTATCTAAAGCAGAAGTGACTTCATCACAAAACATAATTTTAGGATAATAAACTAAAGATCTAGCAATAGCAACTTTTTGTTGTTGACCGCCTGATAATTGTTTTGGATATAAATAAATATAATCTAATAAATCAAAAAATTTAACAACTTCCATAACTCTTTTAAATATTTCATTTTTTTTTATCGAGATAGAATTAGACCGTTTTTCTATTACTAGATATTAATCTAAG
>NZ_JBIPDD010000025.1:0-2343 GCF_046896035.1 Candidatus Phytoplasma palmae
ATGTTCGTGATACGTGAAATCACTCATAATTAGGCATCATTTCGCGCCCTAAATCCTTATAAACAAAACCTTTTTGAAATTCATCAACAACAATATTATTAGGTTTATTCTTATCTGAAATTTTTTCTATAGAAAAATGAAATTTAGGATCGAATTGTTTTCCAATTGTTTCAATCTCTCTAACTCCATCTTTTTTCAGAATATCCTGAATTTGTTGATTTATCATTTGAAATCCTAACAAAAATCTTTTTAATAAGGAATCTTCTTCTTTATTTTTAGAATCATCTAAAACTTTCGTTAACTGTTCTAAAGGAACTAAAATCTCACGAATCAATTCTAAAGAAGAATATTTTATAGAAATTTCTTTTTCTTTTTGAATTCTTTTTCGAAAATTTTCTAAATCTGCTTGATATTTTAATTTATTATCAATCATTTCTTTTTGCAATTTAGAAAATTTTTCTTCCAAAATAGCATTATCTTGTTTTAATTTCATAATAATATCTTCAAAATTAATTTCTTTTTCTTTAGCATTTTTAGAAATATTTTCATCTTCAATTTCTTTTTCTTTTTCCTCATGTTCATCACAAGAACAAGATGATTTATTTTTTTCAGATTTATCGTTAATACTGCAACCGCAATTATCAAAATTATCTTTTTCATCACAAAAACAAAAATTTTTATCTTCTTTTTTATTTAAATCTTTGTCTTTTATGCTTTCTTTCTTTAAATCTGGTTTTTGTATATTATCTTTATTCAATTCTTTTTCTTGTATATTATCTTTACTCAAATCGTTGTCTTTAGAATCTTTTATTGAAAAAGATTTTTTTTGATCATTTTCCTTATCTTCAGAAATATTATTTTTTTTTTCACAAAAATCATTTTTTTTTTGTTCTTTTGGAACTTCTTGATTATTAAGATTTTTTTTTATGTCTTTAAATATTTTTTTATCCATTTAAAATTTTAAAACTCCTTTTTAAATTTAAATATTCAAATTTTTTTATTTAAAAATTATATATTGTATATTTTTTTAATGATTTTCATTTAAAATTAATTTTTTGATTCCAAATTTAATAATAAAAACATAAGAATTAAAAAAGTAAAATATATTTAATATTTTTTGTTTTAAAAAATTAAATATAAAAAATAAAAAAATATAAAAAACAATAAATTTTGTTTTAATTTTTTTTTATTATGTCTTTTTCAGAAAAAATAAAAATTATATATAAAGAAAAAAATAAATTAAATATATTTTCAAATCATATATAAATTAGATAAATGAGCAGATAAATATTCAAGAATAGGAATTATTTCTTGATATTCCATTATAATTGGCCCTAAAATAGCAATTATTCCTTTTTCATTTTCATTTATATCATAAGGGATAGAAACAATAATAAATTTCCGATAAGGTATAAGGCTTATTTGGTTAGCTAATCGACAGAGAACACCCTTAGAATCAAAAAAAACTTTATTAAATTCTTTATTATCCAGCATTTGTATAATATCTTTAATAGTTTTAATATCTTCGTTTTTAGAATAATTAAAAAAATTATGAAGTCCATAAATTTGAAAATCATTAGTAAAAAAATTATAAAAAGTATCAATTAAAGATTGTATTAATTTCTCTTGATTAGGTTTTTTATAAAAAAACATAATTTTTTCTTTAAAATAATTGCTATTAACAATTTCTAAAGCTTGAAATAAATATTTATTAACTAAGAAATTATTAAAAATAAGAACAATTTTATACAAATCTTGAAAAGTAAAATCTTTATATTGTTTTAAAAAAATATTTTGATTTTGTACATTTCCTTTATCTGTTATAAGAAAAATCACTGCTTGTTCAGGATTCACTAAAATTAGACTAATTTTAATAATTTTACTTGTTTTAAAAAAATTAGGTTTTATACTCATAGTTACATAATTAGTTAAATTACATAACAATTTTAAAACATCCTTAATAATTCTTTCTTTATTAAAACTATTCTTTTCAAGAATATCTTCAAACAAAGAAATTATTTGAAGAGTTTTTTTTTGTTCACGAGTCATTAAATTATTTAAATAAAAAACATAACCCTTTAAAGAAGGAATTCTTCCACTAGATTTATGATTTTTTTCCAAATATCCTTTTTTTTCTAATTGCATCATATCATAACGAATTGTAGCGCTAGAAAAATTCAAATAAGATATTTTTGATAATAATTCAGAACTTATCGGTTTAGCTTCCTTGGAGTAATTTTCAACAACAGCTTTTAAAATTAATCTTTTTCTGTTAGAAAGCAAATTAGGATAGAATTAGACCGTTTTTCTATTACTAGATATTAATCTAAGCCCCCCACACCA
>NZ_JBIPDD010000026.1:0-2288 GCF_046896035.1 Candidatus Phytoplasma palmae
GTAAAAAAAAATATTTTGGCTTTCCGAAAAGACATTGAAGGTTTCCAAAAAGTAAAATATAATATTCAAAATATTAAAAAAAGAATACAGGACGATATTTATTTTTTTCAATAGGATTATAATAGGCAATCCAATTTTTTTTATTATCTAAAACAATAAAAGGTTTATCTGTAATTATTTGTCTTTGATCTAAAAAAATTCCATTTTTAACTAATTTAATTAAATATTCATTTAAAAAAATTTTGTTACAGTTTGAAAATAGATCTTTAATATTTATCAAATCTTTTTCGGTTATTTCATTAATTGTTTTGCTGTTTTTTATAGAATATTTTCCTATTTTTAATCTAACTAATGATTTTAAGGCGCCGTAAGTATTTATTTTGTTCCCAATATCTCTTGCTAAGCTTCTTATGTATGTTCCTTTAGAAACTTTTGTTATAAAATTTATTTTATTATTTTCTAAATTTGAATTTATTTTTAAATAATGGATTTTTACTTTTCTTGCAGGTATTTTTATATTAATATTATTTCTTGCTAAATTATACATTTTTATTCCATTTAATTTAATTGCAGAGTACATTGGAGGGATTTGTAAATATTCTTTTTTATCGAAAAATTCAAAACTTTTTTTAATTTTTTCGTATTTTAAAATATTTTTTTTTTCTTTTATTAATTTACCTGTTATATCTAAAGTATCATAATTTTTATTAAAAATTATTTCTCCTTCATATTTTTTATCTAATTTATCAAATAAAAAGGCGATTTTGGTGGCTTTATTGATTAAAATTATAAGAAGTCCTTCTGCAAAAGGATCTAAACTTCCAGTATGACCTACTTTTTTAAAGTTAAATTTTTTTTTTATTTTCCATACTACATCATGGGATGTAATACCTTTAGGTTTATTTATTAAAAAAATACCTTCTAACATTTTAATAATTTTTAATTTCTTTCTATTAAAATTATTTTTTTACTTGTAATTGTTTAAAAATAAAATTATTTCTTCATAATTTTGAAATCCTATTTTTCTTGCTATTTCTTTTCCGTTTTTAAATAAAACTAAAGTAGGAAAATTAGTTATATTTTGTTTGGCAGTTAAAGTTGGATATTTATCTATATCAATTTTTATTAATTCAATATTTTCTTTTTTTGCAACTTTATCTAAAATGGGAGATAATTTTTTACATGGATTGCACCAATTAGCGTAAAAATCAATTAAAATCAATTTTTTATTATTAATTATTTCTTGAATATCTGTAAAATCTTTTTGTTTATTATTATTTATCATGTATTTCTCCTATATTTTAAAAAAATATTTATTTTTTAAATTTTAAATGTTCAGTTTTTTAAAAAAATAATTAAAAATAATTTACCAAACAAATTTTATATAATATATTATATAATATATCAAATATTATATAATATCTAATTGATTATAATTGATTATAAAAAAATAAAATGATTCATTATCAGTTAATTTTATATTTATATTGAAAACAAAATATAAAATTTATTATTTTTTTTAATAATAATAATTAATAAAAAAGAAAGTATATCAAAAAATATGTTCAAAATAGAAAGCATTAATAAGAAATATAAAACTAAAACAAAATTTGTTAATAATGCGATAAATAATTTATCATTAGAATTACCCTCTAATGGTATGGTTTTTATTTTAGGAAAATCAGGTTCAGGCAAGACTACTTTATTAAATCTTGTATCTGGATTAGATATAGTAGATTCTGGTAATATTTTTGTTTACAATCAACTAATAACAAAATTTAATAATAATAAATTAGATAATTATAGAAACGGAATGATTGGTTTAATATTTCAAGAACCGAATTTATTGGATGAAATAAATGTTTTAGATAAGTGCGTAAAATGATGCCTAATTATGAGTGATTTCACGTATCACGAACATCATGATAATATGTTCCTTCATATTCTTGGCTTTTGAAACGAAAGAATCAAAAGTTACAGCAAAGAATAAAAGCGGGTTGAGGAGAAATTCATATCCAAAAAGATCACGCCAGAAGAATGACTCACACGGATAACCTTATTCAAAAAAGGCTAAATGCAATAAACGGGGTAATATACAACTTAATAGAAATGAATTGTAACTGTTAATTAAAGTTATTTGAAAATTGTATTATTGGATTTTCAAAATTATCAATGTTTTTAACAAAAAACATCTTAGGGTTTTTGATAACCTAACTTTAAACCTACCTTTATAATATAAAAATATAAAAAAAATTTGATCTTCAATGTTATATAGATTGAAGATCAAA
>NZ_JBIPDD010000027.1:0-585 GCF_046896035.1 Candidatus Phytoplasma palmae
CGAGTGACTCCAGACAGAAAATTTCAGGATTGCGCGATTTCGGGAAAATGGGCGTAACTTCCTCAATATAGGTCGGATTGACCCGATTCCAAAAGTCACAGATCAAGGACTCGTAGATCTACAACTTTCATGTTTTGAGTTTCCACAAATAAGCTCTGTGGAGTGAGCGATTCTGGGAGGAAGTGGACGAGGCACTGTGTTTGTGGGGATGTGTGTAACTCGAGGATATGGAAGGTTTATCACCTAAGCCTAAAGGCACAAGCCACCAGCCAAGGATGAAGGACCGAGATAGTTGCAGTTCACCACCAAGGCTTAAAGGAAATTCCACCGGCCAAGGATAAAGAACTGTTTGATTCACCACCAACAACGTTGGATAAAGAATCGAGATAATAATTCAACTCACAAAGAGGAATTTTCATTCATTCAACCAGTCTGATTACAAAATGAGAATATGTCTCATTATATAGATATTAGACTCAGAATTGAAAACAACATGGGAACTACCCAAACATTAAAGACTAAACAAAACAGAAATAGCATTAAAGGTCTAGGAACTAGGGAATGCAATAAATGACATGGGGACTA
>NZ_JBIPDD010000027.1:685-2233 GCF_046896035.1 Candidatus Phytoplasma palmae
GGAGTCTTATCTCTTCAGCCTTCAAAATTCGTCCACCAACAATAACTAGCAAATAAATGACATGGGGACTAGGAGTCTTATCTCTTCAGCCTTCAAAATTCGTCCACCAACAATAACTAGCAAATATCTACTTCCAAAGAGTATTAAATCACTATGGAACTGATCCTGAATAACTCCCCTTTGATATATCATCGATCAGCAACGAATTTTGATATTGGTATCATCATTCCTTAACCCATCGAAGCAAGTTGTAACCGAAGTTAGTCTTGGCATGAATAAGTACCGATAGTGTTTGTTTTGCCGAAGGAATCTGCTCAGGACTTAAGGATTGATCAGTAGTCTCGGATGCTCCCGCATCAGTCCCCCCGGGTTGTTTGAGATTTGTCCTCAAATCTGACAAGTCATCATCCTCCAAGTAAGGAGAAAGATCACCTACATTAAAAGTTGCCGAAACTCCATATTCTCCAGGAAGATCAATCTTGTAAGCATTTTCGCCAATTCTCTCGAGAACTTCAAATGGACCGTCAGCTCTAGGCATAAGCTTATTCTTCCGCTGAGAAGGAAATCTTTCCTTCCTTAAGTGTAACCACACAAGATCACCTGGTTGGAAATGAGCCTTCCTCCGATGTTTATTAGCTTTCTTCCTATAAGACTCGTTAGCCTTCTCGATCTTGCTTCGAATCTGCTCATGGAGTTTTTTCATTGATTCAGCTCTCTCTTTGCCATCAAAGTTCACTTGTGAATTGGATGGAATAGGAATTAAATCAATCGGTGTGAGCGGATTGATTCCATACACAACTTCGAAGGGTGATCGACCAGTAGTATAACTCGGTGATTGATTATAAGCGAACTCAGCATGTGCAAGCTTCAAATCCCAATCTTTTAGAGATTTACTAACCATTCCTCGAAGTAACGTAGTGAGAGTGCAATTGGTTACTTCTGTTTGGCCATCGGTTTGAGGATGACAAGTGGTGCTGAATAGAAGTCTGGTTCCAAGCATTCTCCATAAGGTCTTCCACAAATAACTTAAAAACTTAGAATCACGATCAGATACAATGGTCTTTGGTACTCCATGAAGGCGAATGATCTCCTTGAAATAAAGATCAGCCACATGAGATGCATCATCCGTCTTGTGACATGGAATAAAATGAGCCATTTTAGAAAACCGATCAACGACCACCATAATGGCATCTTTTCCCCTCTGAGTTCTTGGAAGAGCCACAATAAAATCTATGCTCACATCTTCCCAAGGCTGTAATGGTACTGGGAGGGGAGTATACAGCCCTTGATGGAAATGACTCTTTGCTCTTTGACAAGTTGCACACCTCAAGATGATAGCATGTACCTCTCCACTCATCTTTGGCCAATAAAAGTGCTCTTGAAGGATTTCAAGAGTTTTGTTCACGCCGAAGTGACCAGCCAAACCTCCACCATGTGCTTCTCGGATCAACAATTCTCTAAATGAACTCTTCGGCACACATAATCGATTTCCCTTGAAAAGGAAGCCATTTTGGAGAGAATATGTACCTTGAATTCCATGTTTGCAAC
>NZ_JBIPDD010000028.1:0-2157 GCF_046896035.1 Candidatus Phytoplasma palmae
AGGGGCTTAGATTAATATCTAGTAATAGAAAAACGGTCTAATTCTATCTCGATCTGCTTTTGGCACCAAATAAATAATATTAAGAAAATATATTTGTCCCGTTAGCTCAGTTGGTAGAGCACTTGACTTTTAAGGGCGAAAATCTGCCTAAATATTTTGTAATTTAACCAATTATACACGTGATGATAATACGTGGCAATAACTGATCGATTAGTTTAACGAAAGAAGAATTAATTACAGCAGAACAGTAAAGTGAAGTACGAACTAGTTAGTTTAGTTTAAGTGGCTTTGCGAATTGAAGTGATTTATGGATAATCTCGACAAGAGACTAAGGGAAGTAAATGGTGTTATTCAAGGACTAACAATAAAACTAATAAAGTTGTTATTTTGGGTTCTTTATAAATAATTAAAAGGTTTATAAAATTATCAAAAGAAATAAACTCAAAAACCTACCAATTAATTTATTAAATGAAATGGTATTATAAAAAAACCTCCTTTTATAATTAAATTAAAATTAATTATAAACAATAAAATTTTTTGGTAATCTCGCCTAACGATCACAGGTAAATATTTAGAGTAACTTTTATCCTCCTAAGCTCTTATTATTGGGTAAGGAGAAAGCAGAATCATAGTAGTCGTGAGTAATTCAAAGTTTCTTTTGGAATAAAGAAGTGGACTGACTCACCAAGGAGAAGGTTAATAACCTTTACAAGGCGAAAGAGGAAAAATAAGTTTGCATAATAAGCAACTTATTTAACCGCCGAATGCTTGGAAACTTGCTTGTTCGGTGGTGTGAGGGGCTTAGATTAATATCTAGTAATAGAAAAACGGTCTAATTCTATCTTGATTCAAGGTGTCAAAGGTTCGAGTCCTTTACGGGACACCATTATTTATGAATGATGTTTTTACATTTTTGTATTGAAATTATAATTTTAATTATAATTTTTTGCCCGGATGGTGGAATTGGTAGACACGTGGGACTGGGCGAGAATAAGCCTAAATATTTAGTAACTTAACCAGTTATACATGTTGTGATAATGCATGGCAATATATGATTGGTTATTTTTTCGAAAGAATAAATAATTACAGCAAATCATAAAAGCGAAGAACGGAATAGATATTTATTCTATGAGACTTTGCGAATTGAAAGATTCATGGATAACCTCTGAAATGAGGCTAAGAGAAAAAAAGGTGTAATTACGTGTGACTAATGAAATAATTATTAATTTATTATTTTGTTAAACTAGGGCTTCTTTAATTTATAAGTTTTGAATTATAGAATTATCACTAGCATAAACCTAGTACCTACCAAAATTAAATTTTTTCAAATTTTATTTGTAAAATAATTATTGTAAAAATTTGAAATTTGGTTATCTCCCCTAAAAATCTTATGGTGAATATTTAGAGTAACTTCTATAATCCTAAATCTTGCAAGATTTAAAATTTTGTTTGGACAAGGATAAAGCAGAATCGTAGTAGTCGGAGATTATTCAAAGTTTTTGTTGGAATACAAGAATGGACTGAACTCCCAAGGAGAATGGCAAAACCATTTACAAGGCGAAGGACTAAGTATAAATTGTTTTTTCATTTTTTAAAAAATTTGCTTTAATAATATATTAAAAAAGAAAAAAAATTTGTTTGTTTTTTATTTTTTTACATTATAAAATTAATATTAATACAAAATAAAATAATAAAATAAATAAAAAATGATCAAATGAAAATAAGTATTTTAATTAAGTTAAAATTATTTATCGGCAATATAAGAAAAGTTACTATCTTTGTGCAAAGAGAATGACGTCTTATTTATTTGTAAATTTAATTATTAAATTTATATAAATAAATTGATTTTAATATTATAAAGAAAAAACATTAATTTATACAACCGCCGAATGCTTGGAAACTTGCTTGTTCGGTGGTGTGAGGGGCTTAGATTAATATCTAGTAATAGAGAAACGGTCTAATTCTATCTCGATTAAAATCCCATAGTTTTAAAACTGTGCCGGTTCAAGTCCGGCTCTGGGTACCATTTTATTTTATAAAAGAATTTTATAAAAAAATAAATAAATAATAACAGGGGTTTTAGCTCAGTCGGTAGAGCGCCTGGGGCGTTAGGGGCGCGAAATGATGCCTAATTATGAGTGATTTAACGTATCACGA
>NZ_JBIPDD010000029.1:0-1930 GCF_046896035.1 Candidatus Phytoplasma palmae
AGGTAACTATAAATGCTAGGTTAGTGATAAATAGCGGTTGGAGTCTTATGATAGAAAAATGTTATTTTAAATTGTATTTTAAATAAAAATAAAATCAAAAATATTTTTTTTCTGGGTAAAGATGTTTGTTAAAAGAAAAATATATTTTTTTCCTTTTAAAGATAATTATTATTTATTTACGAATCTAATAAATATAAGCCATCTATTTATTTCTTATAATCATAGAAAATTTATTATAAAATTTATATTTTTAATCTTTTTAAATTTTAAATTATAAACTTTATGATAAAGATATTTTTTTATTTTTTTACCCTTTTCAGCTCTTTACTAATTAATTATTAATTATTTTTATTTTATTTAACGATTAACAATTATTTTATTTCTTTGTTCAACCTTGTTTTATCTTTGTCTCGCAGCTCTCTTTGAAAATTTATTTTTTCTTTGCTACTTTACGAATATGCTATTTTCCCTTATATTCTTTCGAATTCCGGTTAATTCGTTGATTACTTCTATTATCTCAAGAAGTGAGTTACCTTAAATTTCTATCATTTATGTTCGAACTAACGCCCTCCGTAGTCAGATGCTCTATCCGATTAAGCTATGGATGCTTTTCTTATTGTATATTTTTATAAATAAATCAATAATTTTATGTAAAAAAATTTTATATAAATAAATTCTAAATTAATTTAAAATTTAAAAAAAATGTAAATAAAATATGGTGACCCGTACGGGATTCGAACCCGTGAATGCATGCGTGAAAGGCATGTGAGTTGACCGTTTCTCCAACGGGCCTTATTTTAGAAATAGAAATTAATTTTTAGAATTTTAATATATTTTTGTATCTAATTTTTTCTAATATTTAGTTTTTTAATATTGAAAGAAATGTTTCAATTTTCATTTTATTTTTTATTTTAAAATTATTAATTTTTTTTAAAATAAAATAGGTTTAAATTAAATCAAAAAAAATATTAAAAATTATTTTTTATTTAATAAGCTTTAACCGTGATAATTAGCGAATAAAATATACTTTTTTTGATTTATTAACTCAGTAATCATTTTTTATAAAAAGAATAAAGAAACCTTTTATGATTTTAACAATATTTATAAATAAAGTCAATAAAATATTTAAAATATAAAATTTTTTTAAAAAAATTAATTTTTTTAAAAATAAAAAAAAGAAGAGAATAAAAAAAATATTTTTTATATGTTTATTGTTTATTGTTTTTTATAAAAATAAATTTTTTTACTATTAGTTTTTACTAAAAATTATAATATTTACATTTTAGCCCTATTTTATATATAAAATTTATAATATGATTATTATTTTTTATGTAGAAAAAAATCTAAAAAGATTATATTTTGCATATTATTGAAAAAAAAATAAAAAAAAAAATATAAAGAGCTATAATATTTAATAGTGAGTATTTTTAACAAATATACTAATTTTAATTCTAAAAATTTATCATATAGTAAATTATTATTAATTAAGAATTAAGTAATTGAGTAATATTTTATATACTTATTTTACATTATATGATCATTTTGAATTTTATAGTTTATATATTTTGTTTAAATTATATTCATTAATTGTTTTTTAAACTAATATTTTGTAATATTTTTGATTTTTATTTTTAATAATTTTAAAATAAAATTTATAATTATTAGTTCTATCATTAGATCTATTTAATTAGTTTAAATTTATTTTTTAATTAATGTTTAAAAATTTTTTGAAATTAAAGTAAAAAAATTCTTAAAATCATAAGATAGAATTTTTTTGATTTTTATTATAAAAAATAGATAAGTATTAATGATAATTACTATAATAAATAAAATATGAATATGGGCGTGAAATGATGCCTAATTATGAGTGATTTAACGCATCACGAACATCATGATAATATGTTCCTTCATATTCTTGGCTTTTGAAACG
>NZ_JBIPDD010000030.1:0-1830 GCF_046896035.1 Candidatus Phytoplasma palmae
CGCCGAATGCTTGGAAACTTGCTTGTTCGGTGGTGTGGGGGGCTTAGAATAATATTTATATATTATATAAAGAAACGTTCTAATTCTATCCCAAATTAATAGAATCGCTCAACAGATTAACCTGAGTTCGAAAGAATAAAAAAGGGACAATAGCATATCTGTAAAGCAATTGAAAAAGGTTTTATCGTTAAATGTTATTAGAAAATATAAAATGTTATCCTTTAATAAATTTGCGAGAGTAAGATAAAATAAGGTTGAATGATTTTTTAATCGTGAAGAGCTGAGTATGGTTTTAATTTTGGCAATAATAAAAAAAAATAATTTTTTAAAAATAAAAGCCAATTTTTTCAAATAGAATGCGCATAAATATTTTATTAATTGATATTTATAATTATTATCAAAAACAATTTTTTGACATCGTTTCTAATCCAAGAGAAAATATAAAATTTTTTAAAAATATATAACTCTATCGTAAGACTCCAACCGCTATTTATCAATAGCCTATAATTTACAGCTACCTAGGAAGACCTAAAACCCATGATTAAATAAAAAACATCAGTTTAATCTATATTTTTATTAAGAAATTGAATAGGGTCATGGTTGCAGAGCTAACATAGTAGTCGTAGGAGTGATGACCTATCGGGGAAAATGGGAAAGCCATTTACAAGGCGAAGGAAGGCAGAGAGATTAAAATATTTATTAAAAATATTCATTTAATTTAGTATTAAATCTCATAAAGAACAAAATGTTAAAGAAAAATTTAATTTTGTTAAAATAAATTTTTAAAAAAATATTATTTAATTTTTTTCTGAAGAAAGACATAATTGGGTAATATATTTTAATACTCTTTTTATCTTTTTTAGATTAAATTAAAAATATTAAATATTCATAATTTAATGTTCAAAAAAAATTATAAAAAATTAATTTAAACTTTATTAATTATTTAATCTAATATTAAAAGGTTAATTTTTAATCTAAACAGTCTTTGATAATTTATTTTTATCTTTGAAGGTTGAACTTGGAAAGCCGTATGCATGGAGACATGCCTGTACGGTTTGGGTGGGGGCTTAACAAAATTTAATAATTTAAATTAATGTTTTTTCTATCCACATTCAATAAACAGTTTAATTATAATAGAGCGAAAAAAAACATTTTGACGAAAAATTTACCTTTTAAAAATATTTTTATTTTTTCTATTTTTATTTTTATTATTTTTATATCTGTTTTTGTTATGGTTTTTTTGAATAATTACCAATCAGAATCAGTTTGTGCGCGAAAAGATGCTTAATTATTAGTATTTTAACGAAATACTATCATATATTGATCGATATATGATAAATTCATATTCTTGGTTTTTAAAACGAAAGAATTAAAAATTACAGCAAAGAATAAAAGCGGATTGAGAAGAAATTCATATCTAATCAGATTACGCAAGAATAATGACTCATACGGATAACCTTATAAAAAAATAGGCTAAATGCTTCAAAATGGTGTTTTAACTTCTGAACTTAACAGAAATTTGAATTGAAACTGTTAATCTTATTATTTGCAATTTATAAAACTGAAATTTCAAATATCATTTAATTTTTTAAAAAATTAATGTTAGTGATGCTTTATGTATTAACTATTTGAACCTACTTTATATAATAAAATTTTTTATTATTTATTTATTTTTTTATTAAAAAAATTTAAAATATAATAGTTTGCATACCTAAATGAGTCGCGTAAATAATTAGAGTAACTTCGATCTTCCTAAACTTCTCTCAGAGAAAATTTTTCTCTGTAGAAAAACACAGAATAGTTTGTGGAAGCAAGGAAAAAGCAGAATCA
>NZ_JBIPDD010000031.1:0-1444 GCF_046896035.1 Candidatus Phytoplasma palmae
ATTTAATTCCAATTAAATTTATATCTATAATTATTTTTTCCTTAATTTTATCAATAAATTTATTTTCATTACAAAGGGTTTTCGCATCATCTGACGAATTAGATTTTAAAGATCTTGAACTTCTTGAAGAATTTGGTGATCATATTGATAATCATATTTTTATAGAAAAAGATAAAAAAATTTCTAAAATTATTAACATTCATGATGATTCAGTTCCTGTAGAAAAAAAGAAAAAAAATTCATCAAAAACTCACATTAAACCTGATGAATTAAAAAAAATAATTTGTAATTTTATTGAAAAAGCAGTTTCAGAAAACATTAATCAAAACAATGAAAAAGTTAAAAAAGGACAAGAATTATTTATATCATTAGAAAACAACGCTTTTCAAATAGAAAATAAAAATAAAGAAAAATTAGATTTGAAAAATTATAATAAAAATGATTCTCTTAACATAAGAACAAAAATATTTATAGACGAAAAAAGCAACCCAAATATAGAAAATAATTACGGTATAGATTATCTTGAATTAAAACATGATAAACAAAAAGATGAAAATTTTTCTTACAGAATTCATCACAATTGTAATGAACCTAAAGAATTCTTTGCAATGAGTGAAACAGTATTTAAAACAGCTACGCCAAAAATTAAATAAAAATAAATAAAAATATTAGGAGGTTTATAAGGATTTTGTTAAAATTAAATAAAAATAATAATTTGAATTATTATTCAACTATTTTAGCGTTTCTTTTATTATCTTTTTCAATAATTTTATTTTTATCTCCTAACGTGATTTTGGCAGCTCCAAATCCTTATTCAAACAAAGAACAAGAAATTAAAAAATTTGATCATTCCGATTCCAAGGCGATTCAAACAAAATCAGATAAAAATTCTTCTGTCTTTGAATTCGTTAGACGTATCATTAAAAATGAAAAATTTGTTGACGAGGAAAAAAAGATTGTAAAATACACTAGAAAAATTGAAGAAGATACTATTAAAGTTTTCAAGAACGATAAGAGAATCACTCAAAAAGAATTGAATTATTTGTTAATTTCACACATGATACATAAGTAACTCGTTTCACTTAAAAACAAAAGCAGACTGAAATAACTAATGTAGTTAATAATGGTCTTTAGTATCAATAAATAATTTTAAAAACATTTAATTTAAATAAAAAACTATTTATGAATAATCATAAATAGTTTTTTTATTTAAATTAAATTTTTGAGTAATCAACAGCCATTATTTTAAAATAATGATATTGATCTAACAATTTAGAAATAAGACATTTTTTATGAGCTAATTCCAAAATAGATTGGGTTTCAGAAATAGATAAATTTTCAATACCACCTAATAAATTAACTTGAAAAAAAAACTCTTTATCTTTTTCTTTATCGAGATAGAATTAGACCGTTTTTCTATTACTAGATATTAATCTAAGCCCCT
>NZ_JBIPDD010000032.1:0-1430 GCF_046896035.1 Candidatus Phytoplasma palmae
ATCACAATTGTTGCAATTGGTTAAATTGCTAGTCTTTTAGATATCTTTCTCGCCCAATGTATTTCCATTGTTTTAGAATCAATATAAGGTTCTAAAGCATCAAAATTATAACCTAATTTAGGTAACTGATATTTTATCATAAATTAATTTAGACCCTTTCATTTGAAAAAAATAAATAAAAAATAAAAGAAGAAGTTGTCTTAATTCGAAATTTTTTTTTTAAATTTCGAACCCTTATAACCTCCAGACTATTATAACATTTTTAATTTTTTTATATTATTTTTATTTAAATAAATATACAAACCTAAAAATAATCTACATAATTAGATAAAAATACATTTCAAAATTATTAATAAAATTGAATAATTAATTAAATTTATATAAATTTTAAAAACTGATAAGTTTATATAATTTATACAATGTATATTATGTTATAATCCAATCGGATATTGTTTGTTTTTTTATTTCAAAAAAATAAATAATATCAAAATAATATAAAAAATTTTTAAATTTACATTTAAATATAAAAATAAAACAATTATTTATTTAAATAATTATTTATTTAAATAAATAAT
Source organism: Candidatus Phytoplasma palmae (assembly GCF_046896035.1). Lineage (NCBI taxonomy): Bacteria > Bacillati > Mycoplasmatota > Mollicutes > Acholeplasmatales > Acholeplasmataceae > Candidatus Phytoplasma > Candidatus Phytoplasma palmae. The sequence goes on from NZ_JBIPDD010000032.1 coordinate 576, forward strand.
AATAAAATTAAAATTGAAAATAATAATAAAATAAATATAATAAAAAATAAAAATTGAAAATAATAAAAAAATAATTTAATTAGCAAAGAGAGAAAAAAAAATAATAAAATCGGTAAAAAAAATTCATCCTCTCAAGAAAACAATATTTTTTGTGTTTTTAAGTTTTCTATTGTTCAATTTAATAATATTTTTTTATGTTAATAATAAAATTTTAGCTGTTATAGAAACAACAACACAAAATAATAATAATCAAACTTTAGAAGATGTAATCAAAATAAAAAAAGAAGTTATTAAATTTAAAGAAATAGCTGAAAGAGAAGCTAATATCTCTAAAAAATTAAATAACAAAATTAAATCATTAAATTATGATAAACAATTAGATGATATTTTTACAAAAATAATAATAGAATTAGAAGATTCTGAAAAAATTGAAACAGCCTTAGGGCAACTAGAAGCTTCAGAAATATTATTTCAACAAGAAAATAAAAGCAAAGTTCCTTTTGAAAAAACTTGTAATTTACTAAATAGTTCTTTAGAAAAATATAGGGCGCGAAATGATGCCTAATTATGAGTGATTTCACGTATCACGAACATCATGATAATATGTTCCTTCATATTCTTGGCTTTTGAAACGAAAGAATCAAAAGTTACAGCAAAGAATAAAAGCGGGTTGAGGAGAAATTCATATCCAAGAAGATCACGCCAGAAGAATGACTCACACGGATAACCTTATTCAAAAAAGGCTAAATGCAATAAACGGGGTAATTATAATGCTAAGCAGAAATGAATTGTTACTGTTCATTAAAGTTATTTGAAAATTGTATTATTGGATTTTCAAAATTATCAATGTTTTTA
>NZ_JBIPDD010000033.1:0-1338 GCF_046896035.1 Candidatus Phytoplasma palmae
TCATGATGTTCGTGATACGTGAAATCACTCATAATTAGGCATCATTTCGCGCCCATATTATCGCGATAGAATTAGAATATTTAAATTTTTTTATACATTCCTAAGCCCCGCACACCACCGAACAAGCAAGTTTCCAAGCATTCGGCGGTTACAAACATATATATTAAAATTTAATTTGCAAATGTTTTAGAAAAATTTTATATTTTCTTTTTAAAAACATTTAAACTTTCAATATGTGTTTCCCTTTTCGCCTTGTAAGAGTTATTAACTCTTTCCTTGGTAGATCATTAAACTTCAATAATTCCAAATGAAGCTTTGAATTACTACGACTACTATAGTTCTGCTTTTCCCTTGTCTAATTAAATTAAAATTACATATTATAAATTATAAAACTAATTTAAAAGATTTAGGGAGATAGAAGTTACTCTAAAATACTACTTTACGCTTTTAGGGGAGATAACCTTTAGTATTTTTGTAAAAAATTAAAATATAATTTTAATTAATTTCAAAAATATTAATTAGGTGGAAACCTATTTTTTTATATAATGATAATTCAATTTATAATAAGAAAAAAATTGACGAAATAGGTCTAAAAAATTATAATTATCGTATTTTTAGGTTTTAAATTACTTCTCTTTTTTCTCTTAGGAGTTTTTCAACTCTTCACCATGAGCGCTTTCATCTCACTGTGTAATAAAGGTTTGATAATTAACCTAAACACATTTTTTATTTTCTGCTGTAATCTAAATTGCTTTCACAATATAAACCGAAAAAATGATGTACAATATTATCGCAATTGTTGTAATTAGTTAATTTACTAGTATTTTAGGCATCTTTCTCGCCCTCTTATTTTTAAAGAAAGAGATATGTTATCGAAAACATTAAGATTATTTAAAAGATTAAAATGTTGCCAAATAGTAGCACTTTCTAAATGAGAAAAATTTTTTTTTATAAAAGTAAATTTATTTTGATCGTAATCACAAAGACCATTCAAAATATGTAATAAAGTGGTTTTTCCTGAACCAGAATTACCAACTAAACCGAAAATTTCTTCTTTTTCGATTGTTAAATTAATGTTTTGAAGTACTAAATTAGAAATATTATTAAATTTATTGAGATAGAATTAGACCGTTTTTCTATTACTAGATATTAATCTAAGCCCCTCACACCACCGAACAAGCAAGTTTCCAAGCATTCGGCGGTTAAATAAGTTACTTTTGTAAACTTATTTTTCCTCTTTCGCCTTGTAAAGGTTGTTAACCTTTGCCTTGGTAGGTCATATGCTGAAACATTCCAGTTTAGCTTTGAGTTCCCTACGACTACTATGATTCTGCTTTT
>NZ_JBIPDD010000034.1:0-1258 GCF_046896035.1 Candidatus Phytoplasma palmae
AAAGGTAACTTATTTAACCGCCGAATGCTTGGAAACTTGCTTGTTCGGTGGTGTGAGGGGCTTAGATTAATATCTAGTAATAGAAAAACGGTTTAATTCTATCTCGATGCTTTAAGTAGAAATGCTAAATTAGTTTATTTTGTGGATAATTTATTTTCCGCTTTTCAAACAATTAAAAAAAATAAAAAAAAATTAAATTTATGCGATGAAAAAGTAAAAATTTTTTATGGTAATGCTTTTCATATGATTAGAAAGTTTCTAAAACAAAATATTATTTTTGATCTTATTATTTTAGATCCTCCTTATTTTTTTAATTTAGAAGATTCTTTGTTTAAAAACATAAATAATTTAGTTAAAAAAGAAGGTTTAGTAATTTATGAAACCTATCATAAAAGTTTAGTTTCTGAAAAAAATAATGGATTTTTTTTAATGAAAAATAAAAAATACGGAAGTAAAAGAATTATTTATTATAAAAAAATATAATTTTAATCACTATAAATTAGTTTTTATTTTAGTTATAATAAGTTTGAAAATAAAATGATTTTATTTTATCAAAGGAGTAATAATTTTTTTATATGAATGAAATAATGAATTTTATTTTATTTTTTTCAGGATTAATAATAGGTCTTTTATCAGGTGCTTTAGGAGTTTTTTTTTGGTTTAAAAAATATTTAGAAAAAAATCCTCCCATAACTGAAAGACAAATTAAAGAAATGTTTAGGGCGCGAAATGGTGCCTAATTATAAGTGATTTCACGAATCACGAACATTATGATGATATGTTCCTTCATATTCTTGGCTTTTGAAACGAAAGAATCAAAAGTTACAGCAAAGAATAAAAGCGGGTTGAGGAGAAATTCATATCCAAAAAGATCACGCCAGAAGAATGACTCACACGGATAACCTTATTCAAAAAAGGCTAAATGCAATAAACGGGGTAATTATATTACCAAACAGAAATGAATTGTAACTGTTTTTCAAAGTTATTTGAAAATTTAATATTTGGTTTTCAAAATTATCAATGTTTTTAACAAAAAACATCTTAGGGTTTTTGATAACCTAACTTTGAACCTACCTGTATATATAAAAAAAATTTGATCTTCAATGTTATATAGATTGAAGATCAAAAAAGGTCTGCATACCTAAATGAGTCGCGTAAATAATTAGAGTAACTTCGATCTTCCTAAACTTCTCTCAGAGAAAATATTTCTCTGTAGAAAAACACAGAATAGTCTGTGGAAGTAAGGAAAAAGCAGAAT
>NZ_JBIPDD010000035.1:0-1206 GCF_046896035.1 Candidatus Phytoplasma palmae
AAAGGTTGTTAACCTTTGCCCTGGTAGGCCATTATACTGAAACATTCCAGTTTAGCTTTGAGTTCCCTACGACTACTATGATTCTGCTTTTTCCTTGCTTCCACAAACTATTCTGTGTTTTTCTACAGAGAAAAATTTTCTCTGAGAGAAGTTTAGGAAGATCGAAGTTACTCTAATTATTTACGCGACTCATTTAGGTATGCAGACCTTTTTTTGATCTTCAATCTATATAACATTGAAGATCAATTTTTTTTATATATAAAGGTAGGTTCAAAAGTTAGGTTCAAAACCCTAGGATGTTTTTTAGAAAAACATTGATAATTTTGAAAATAGATTTAATGATACATTTCCAAATAACTTTGATAAACAGTTACAATTCATTTCTGCTTAGTATTATGATTACCCCGTTTATTGCATTTAGCCTTTTCTTTTTTAATAAGGTTATCCTTGTGAGTCATTCTTCTGGCGTAATCTTTTTGGATATGAATTTCTCCTCAACCCGCTTTTATTCTTTGCTGTAACTTTTGATTCTTTCGTTTCAAAAGCCAAGAATATGAAGGAACATATTATCATGATGTTCGTGATGCGTTAAATCACTCATAATTAGGCATCATTTCGCGCCACATATTAAAAAATAACTCCTTTTTCATTCAAAAATATAATTTTTATAATTTTTTTAATTAATAATAAAAATAAATATTAAAAAAAATAAATTAAGGTAAATATATTTGTTTTAATGTTTTATCTTTACGAATTAATTCAAATATTAACAAATTTAATTTAAAAACAGAATTTAATGGATTTTTTTCATCATTTTCTTTTACCTTAAATAAAATATTTAATTTAAAAAATTTCTTAGTTACGGGAGAATTTTTTGTTAAAGGGAAAGTTTGTTCTTTATTTAAGAGAATAGTTTTTAAAACTTCTCTTTCTAAAATGTCGAAATTTAATAAACATTTTTTTATTTTAGCGTTATGATGAATTTGATAAATAATATTCATAAGACAAAAAATCACTAAAACATAAAAAAACAAAAATATTATAAAAAATACAGACACTTATCTCCTTTTTTCTCCTTATTATTATCTTTTATCACGAATATTAGACATAATCTGTTTAATATGTTTTTCACTTGGTGTTCTGCCCATTTGTCATCGAGATAGAATTAGACCGTTTTTCTATTACTAGATATTAATCTAAGCCCCT
>NZ_JBIPDD010000036.1:0-923 GCF_046896035.1 Candidatus Phytoplasma palmae
GGTGGGCGAAAAAGATGCCTAATATTTAGTGAATTAACCATTCATACACAACGGTAATTTGTGGCAATATATAATCGGTTGTTTTAACGAAAGAAAAAATAATTATAGCAGATTATAAAAGCGAGAAACGGATTAAATTAGTTAAATCTAAGAATTCTTGCAAATTGAGTTTGATTTATGGATAACCTCTGAAAAGCGGCTAAGAGAAAAAAAAGAGTTAATAAAACTGATAGAAAACTAATATAATTGAATCTATCATACTAAGTGATTATGATTTTTAACCTACGAGTCATAATATTATCTTAATAAAAAACTTAGTATCTACCAAAAATAATTATATTTTTGAATGTATAAAAAAATATTTTTGGTTATCTCACCTAAAAATCAATATGGTAAATATTAGAGTAACTTTCATCTTCCTAAACTTGAAAAATAATAATTTTTTAAGCAAGGAAAAAGCAGAATCATAGTAGTCGTGAGTAATTCAAAGCTTTTTTTGGAATAAAGAAGTGGACTGACTCACCAAGGCAAAGGTTAACAACCTTTACAAGGCGAAAGAGGAAATTTTAATCGTTTTTTAATTAAAATTTGGATATTTTTTATTCAATTATATTAAATTTATCGAAATTTATAGTTTTTATAAAAACAATTTACAATTTATATTAGCAATCTATTTAAATAAAATTTTTTAATATTTAATTTTTTTGTATTTTTTTAATAAAAAAATATATAAGAGTTTCCTCTTTCATGAAAGAAGAAACTTAATGCGGAATGAAAATTAATTTATTTATTAAAAAGAAAGCTAAAAAAACGATTAATTTAACCGCCGAATGCTTGGAAACTTGCTTGTTCGGTGGTGTGGGGGGCTTAATTGTGATAATTTCTGTTTTTGACAGTAAAGTGCAATAATTCTATCCCGATTC
>NZ_JBIPDD010000037.1:0-903 GCF_046896035.1 Candidatus Phytoplasma palmae
TGGTGTGCGGGGCTTAAGATAATAATTGAAAAATACAAACGTCTTAATTCTATCGCGATTGAAAAAATAGCTCTAGATATGGTTAGTTTTTGCAATGTATTAAAAAATAATCCTTCTTTAGGGTATTTTTATTTTAAGGATTCAAATATTTCTAAAATTATGTCTATTCATTTTGCGTTTTGTAATTGTAAAATGAATGGTTATTCTATTTTAGAATTAATTAAAGAAGTTGTTAATTTTAAATTTACTAGTGTAAATGATATAGAAGAATTAAGAAGACATTTATTTTTGTATTTTTCTCATTTAGAAGAATTAATTAAAAATAGCGATAAAGAAGAAACAAAAGAAAAAGTAGATGTTTCTATAGAAGAATTAGGGCGCGAAATGATGCCTAATTATGAGTGATTTAACGTATCACGAACATCATGATAATATGTTCCTTCATATTCTTGGCTTTTGAAACGAAAGAATCAAAAGTTACAGCAAAGAATAAAAGCGGGTTGAGGAGAAATTCATATCCAAGAAGATCACGCCAGAAGAATGACTCACACGGATAACCTTATTCAAAAAAGGCTAAATGCAATAAACGGGGTAATTATATTACCAAACAGAAATGAATTGTAACTGTTTTTCAAAGTTATTTGAAAATTTAATATTTGGTTTTCAAAATTATCAATGTTTTTAACAAAAAACATCCTAGGGTTGATAACCTAACTTTGAACCTACCTGTATATATAAAAATATAAAAAAAATTTGATCTTCAATGTTATATAGATTGAAGATCAAAAAAGGTCTGCATACCTAAATGAGTCGCGTAAATAATTAGAGTAACTTCGATCTTCCTAAATTTCTCTCAGAGAAAATTTTTCTCTGCAGAAAAACACAGAATAGTCTGTGGAAGTA
>NZ_JBIPDD010000038.1:0-673 GCF_046896035.1 Candidatus Phytoplasma palmae
TCATGATGTTCGTGATACGTGAAATCACTCATAATTAGGCATCATTTCGCGCCCTTCCCATTTTAATAATTTTTCTTGTTTATTTTTTAATTTATTTAATTTCTCATTATTGATTTTTTTTGCTTCTTTGTTTTCGAATAAATGTGTGAATAATTTTTTTAATTTATTTTCTGATAAAGAATATTTTTCTAAAGATTGTTCAAAATTAAATTTAGCTCTATCGAATGTATTATTAATTTCTTCGTATTGAGTTGGTAATATAGTTTCTATTTTTGTTAAATTTGTTTGACCTTTTTCGAAAAAATATAGTGCTCTATCGACTTCATCTTTATTATTAAGGTCTGCTTCAATTTCTTCTTTTAATTTTAATTCTTTTTCTTCTAATTGAATTTTAATGTCAAAAAATCTTTTTGGTATTTTAAATAAGTGTCTTAGATTTTTATTTGCTTGAATTGATAATTCTTTTGTTGCTAAAGCATTAAATTTTTTTGTATTAGTTATATTTTTTTATCGAGATAGAATTAGACCGTTTTTCTATTACTAGATATTAATCTAAGCCCCCCACACCACCGAACAAGCAAGTTTCCAAGCATTCGGCGGTTAAATAAGTTACTTTTGGTAAACTTATTTTTTCTCTTTCGCCTTGTAAAGGTTGTTAACCTTTGCCCTGGTA
>NZ_JBIPDD010000039.1:0-650 GCF_046896035.1 Candidatus Phytoplasma palmae
TTATCATGATGTTCGTGATACGTGAAATCACTCATAATTAGGCATCATTTCGCGCACTGAATATCTTCGTAAATTAAATGTAAAATTTTATTATTAAATTTATACTGTTTATTATCCATTAAAGAAGAGTATTCTTTAGTAATCTTAATAGCTTCGTTTATTATTATTTTATGAGAAATTTTTTTTTCTAACAATTCTAAAGTTGCTAAACGAATAATAGCTTTATCAACTTTATTTAACCTATTAATATCGTAATTGTATAAATTTTTTTGAATAATTTTATCTATTAAAACAATATTATCAATAATATATTTAAAAACTGTTTTATCTTCATAAATAGTGTGATAGTCTGGAATTTCGTTGTGATAAAAATCATATTGATATAAACTTTGAATAATTTTAATTCTTAATTTTTTTATTTTTGAAGGTAACATATTTAACAGATTTAAAGAAGATTATTATTTTTTTTTCGAAAAGAATTCCAAATTAAAGCTTTTTTTAAATTATTTTGAACTTCTGTCCAATTAATAACTTGAAAAAAAGACTCTATATAATCTATACGTCTATTTTGAAATTGCAAATAATAAGAATGTTCCCAATCGAGATAGAATTAGACCGTTTTTCTATTACTAGATATTAATCTAAGCCCC
>NZ_JBIPDD010000040.1:0-598 GCF_046896035.1 Candidatus Phytoplasma palmae
GGGCGTTAGGGGCGCGAAATGATGCCTAATTATGAGTGATTTAACGTATCACGAACACCATGATAATGTGTTCCTTCATATTCTTGGCTTTTGAAACGAAAGAATCAAAAGTTACAGCAAAGAATAAAAGCGGGTTGAGGAGAAATTAATATCCAAAAAGATCACGCAAGAAGAATGATTCAAATGGATAACCTTATAAAAAAAGGCTAAATGCATTAAAAAGGATAATTGATATTAATTTAGTTATAGAGTAATTAAATTATTAAAATTAAGTCAAAGGTATTTGAAAATTAATTAACGTATTTTCAAAATTATCAATGTTTTTTAATAAAAACATCAAAGGTTATTGAAAATTAACCTAACTTTGAACCTACCTTTATATAATTAGATAGATCTTCAGTGTTATATAGATTGAAGATCTCAAGAATAAAGGTCTGCATACCTAAATGAGTCGCGTAAATAATTAGAGTAACTTCGATCTTCCTAAACTTCTCTCAGAGAAAATTTTTCTCTGCAGAAAAACACAGAATAGTCTGTGGAAGTAAGGAAAAAGCAGAATCATAGTAGTCGTGAGTAATTCAAAGCTTCTTTTGGAATC
>NZ_JBIPDD010000041.1:0-585 GCF_046896035.1 Candidatus Phytoplasma palmae
AGGGGCTTAGATTAATATCTAGTAATAGAAAAACGGTCTAATTCTATCTCGATAACATGGGCGAGAAAGACGCCTAAATAATAAAGAAATAACGATTCTTAATGCTTTTGGTGATGGCATAAGTCATATGTTCGGCTTGATATAACGAAAGTTTATTAGGTTATAGCAGAATATAAAAGCGGGTTGAGGAAAATATTCTGACCAAAATGACTACGCAAGACTAAGATTCTCATGGATAAGTTCTGAAATGAACCTAAGAGTAAGTAAACGGATTAAAAAATCAATTTAATAAATTTTTTCAGAAAGAATATGAAATTACTGACAAAGAATAGGAGTTTGAAAATATTCATGTTATGTTTTCAAAATTACCACTTTCGATTTTAAGTTATAAAATATGAAAGCTGTTTTTAATAACAACTTTTCTTCCTACCTAGCTGAATAAAAAATTTTTCTATTTTTTCTTTAAGGTATTTTTTTAAAGTTAATAAAGAAGCTAAGGTCAACTCACCTAAAAGAATCAACGTAATTATTTAGAGTAACTTCGATCTTCCTAAATTTCTCTCAGAGAAAATTTTTCTCTGCAGA
>NZ_JBIPDD010000042.1:0-557 GCF_046896035.1 Candidatus Phytoplasma palmae
GGGGCTTATTGAAACCTAGTAAGAAATTATTAAGGCGCAATATTTCTATCCACATCAAAAACATTCAAGAAAATTAATTTCTAATATAAAAATTCCTTTTTTAGTTGGAGGTAGTGGTTTATATATAAAATCTGCACTTTTTGATTATGAATTGGAGTGCGCGAAATGATGCCTAATTATGAGTGATTTCACGCATCACGAACACCATGATAATATGTTCCTTCATATTCTTGGCTTTTGAAACGAAAGAATGAAAAGTTACAGCAAAGAATAAAAGCGGGTTGAGGAGAAATTCATATCCAAAAAGATCACGCCAGAAGAATGACTCACACGGATAACCTTATTAAAAAAAGGCTAAATGCAATAAACGGGGTAATATACAACTTAATAGAAATGAATTGTAACTGTTAATTAAAGTTATTTGAAAATGAAAAATCCAATAATTTTCAAAATTATCAATGTTTTTAACAAAAAAAATCTTAGGGTTGATAACCTAACTTTAAACCTACCTGTATATATAAAAAAAATTTGATCTTCAATGTTATATAGATTGAAGA
>NZ_JBIPDD010000043.1:0-506 GCF_046896035.1 Candidatus Phytoplasma palmae
AGGTAACTATAAATGCTAGGTTAGTGATAAATAGCGGTTGGAGTCTTATGATAGAGTAATTTTAATAACTCTTGGTTAAGAGATTTTTTTTAACAAAAGCTTTTTGATTCTTTTGCTAGATAATATATGAAATACCAACGTCCTTTATTTCAAACATCTCTTTATTAGGTATTTTTGGTATTTTATCGTTCAACCTTACCTAATGCTGTAGAATTGCTACCATTCTCTGCTCTTTATTTTTTTAAAAATTCAACCTTATTTTATCTTCTCTCGAAACTACACAAAAGATAACAATAATAAATAAATTGTTTACGATTTTGATCTTTTAGTTCCTTTACAAACATGCTATTTTCCCTTTTGCTTTTTCAAACTCAGGTAAGTTTGTTGAGTATTCCTATTATCATGAGGAATGAGGTACCTAATTTATTTTGACCTCTGTCATTTATGTTCGAAATCGAGATAGAATTAGACCGTTTTTCTATTACTAGATATTAATCTAAGCCCCT
>NZ_JBIPDD010000044.1:0-427 GCF_046896035.1 Candidatus Phytoplasma palmae
GAGACATGCCTGTACGGTTTGGGTGGGGGCTTATTGAAACCTAGTAAGTGATTATTAAGGCGCAATATTTCTATCCACATTCAGAAGGTTAGGGGTTCGAGTCCTCTTGGGTGCGCCATTTAAATATTATTTTTAATATTTTTGTTTTTTTAAAAAAATAATTTCATTAATTAAATTTTAAAATAAATTTTAAAACGGGAAGTAGCTTAGCTTGGTATAGCGCCTGGTTTGGGACCAGGAGGTCGCGGGTTCAAATCCTGTCTTCCCGACCATTAAAATTAATTTTCATCATTAAATTATATTTTTATACAAGCGAATGTAGTATAATGGCCATTACTCTAGCCTTCCAAGCTAGAAATGTGGGTTCGATTCGGGCGCGAAATGATGCCTAATTATGAGTGATTTCACGTATCACGAACATCATGAT
>NZ_JBIPDD010000045.1:0-422 GCF_046896035.1 Candidatus Phytoplasma palmae
CAGTTTAGCTTTGAGTTCCCTACGACTACTATGATTCTGCTTTTTCCTTGCTTCCGCAGACTATTCTGTGTTTTTCTACAGAGAAATATTTTCTCTAAGAGAAGTTTAGGAAGATCGAAGTTACTCTAATTATTTACGCAACTCATTTAGGTATGCACACCTTTTTTTCTTTATGTATTTTAAAAATATATAATATAAAAATTAATTTTTAATATAAATAAAAAAAATAGGCAGTTTTAAGTTGATATTTTTTATAAATAAAATTTATATCAAAAATTGATAATTTTGAACATCACTTTTTAAAATGTACAAAAAACTTAAAAAATAACAGTTTCAATTCATTTCTGTTAAAAGTATAATTACCTCTTTTATTGCATTTAGCCTTTTTTAATAAGGTTATCCGTGTGAGTCATTCTTCTGGC
>NZ_JBIPDD010000046.1:0-394 GCF_046896035.1 Candidatus Phytoplasma palmae
GAAGAATGACTCACACGGATAACCTTATTCAAAAAAGGCTAAATGCAATAAACGGGGTAATTATATTACCAAACAGAAATGAATTGTAACTGTTTTTCAAAGTTATTTGAAAATTTAATATTTGGTTTTCAAAATTATCAATGTTTTTAACAAAAAACATCCTAGGGTTGATAACCTAACTTTGAACCTACCTGTATATATAAAAATATAAAAAAAATTTGATCTTCAATGTTATATAGATTGAAGATCAAAAAAGGTCTGCATACCTAAATGAGTCGCGTAAATAATTAGAGTAACTTCGATCTTCCTAAACTTCTCTCAGAGAAAATTTTTCTCTGCAGAAAAACACAGAATAGTCTGTGGAAGCAAGGAAAAAGCAGAATCATAGTAGTCG
>NZ_JBIPDD010000047.1:0-380 GCF_046896035.1 Candidatus Phytoplasma palmae
ATGTTCGTGATACGTGAAATCACTCATAATTAGGCATCATTTCGCGCCCTAAATCTATACCTAAAAGAACATGTCCTAATGATAAAGCAACATCTTGATTAGAAGTTGAAATAATTTTTAAATTATTTTCAAAATCTAAAATTAACCAAGTCCAACCACTTCCAAAAAGTTTTTGCGATTGCAAAGAAAATTGATTTTTAAAATTTTCTAAATCTCCAAAATAAAGTTTAATAAATTTATGTAATTCATCTTTTTCATCATATTTTGTATTTAATTTTAAAATTGACCAAAAAAAACAATGATTTAAAAAACCACCACCATTATTTAATCGAGATAGAATTAGACCGTTTTTCTATTACTAGATATTAATCTAAGCCCCT
>NZ_JBIPDD010000048.1:0-358 GCF_046896035.1 Candidatus Phytoplasma palmae
AAAAAACATCCTAAGGTTTTGAACCTAACTTTGAACCTACCTTTATATAATTAGATAGATCTTCAATGTTATATAGATTGAAGTTCAAATAAAAATAAAAAGGTCTGCATACCTAAATGAGTCGCGTAAATAATTAGAGTAACTTCGATCTTCCTAAACTTCTCTCAGAGAAAATTTTTCTCTGCAGAAAAACACAGAATAGTCTGTGGAAGTAAGGAAAAAGCAGAATCATAGTAGTCGTGAGTAATTCAAAGCTTCTTTTGGAATAAAGAAGTGGACTGACTCACCAAGGCGAAGGTTAACAACCTTTACAAGGCGAAAGAGGAAAAATAAGTTTGCATAATAAGCAACTTATTTA
>NZ_JBIPDD010000049.1:0-341 GCF_046896035.1 Candidatus Phytoplasma palmae
ATCATGATGTTCGTGATACGTGAAATCACTCATAATTAGGCATCATTTCGCGCCCAGAATCATTATAAACACATCCTCCTCCGGTAGGACGTCTAAAAATTTCAATATTATTTTTTTTTACAAAATCCAAATTAACTTCATTCTCTATAACTTGATTTCTTCCTATAACAATACCTTTAATCTTCCAAAAAAAGAAAAAAACTTCATCTTTCTTTAAAAGATTATTTAAAATATATTCTTCTAAAGCAAAATAAAAATAAGGTTTTAAATTTGCATCGTAATTATATTATCGAGATAGAATTAGACCGTTTTTCTATTACTAGATATTAATCTAAGCCCCC